>JAVRPF010000607.1:0-2682 GCA_032162385.1 Mycobacterium sp. | reverse complement strand
GTCAGCAGGAACTGGTTGATGGTGAAGCCGTGCTCGGTGATGTCCGGGATCCAGGTGGAGAACCGGAAGATGCCGTCGGCGATCTCGTCGACCTTGGTATCGAGACCGGTGTCCATCGCTTCACTCGAAGAGATCGGGCTGCTCGCGGGTGATGCGCGCGAACAGCGGTTGGAAACTTAACCAACCGGCGAAGTGCGTGCCGACCTGGCCGGCGGTGAGCTTGGCCATCGCGGGGTCGATCAGAACGGGTGTTCCGGCGGCTTCGGCCATGAGTTGCGCCTGGCACGACCGCTCCATCGTGATGAACCACCATGCCGCCTCTTCGACCGAATGGCCGACGGTGAGCAGACCGTGGTTGCGCAGGATCGCTGCCTTGTGGTCGCCGAGGGCATGCGCGATCCGCTTGCCCTCCTCCAGATCCAGGACCACGCCGGAGTACGCGTCGAACAACGAATGGTCGTCGTAGAAGGCACAGGCGTCCTGCGTGATCGGGTCGAGCAGCCGGGCCAGTGTGGACCAGGTCTTGCCGTACACCGAGTGGGAGTGCGCGGCGCCGATGACGTCGGGACGTGCCGCGTGGACCTGCGAATGGATCGCGAAGGCGGCCTGGTTGAGCGGCCGGTCGCCGTGCACGATCTTGCCGTCGTGGCGCACCAACAACAGGTCGCTGACCCGGATGTGCCCGAAGTGCATGCCGAACGGGTTGACCCAGAAATGGTCGTGAAGTTCCGGGTCGCGGGCGGTGATGTGCCCGGCGACACCCTCATCGAAGCCGAACCGACTGAACAGGCGGAACGCGGCCGCCAGGCTCTGTTTGCGATGCAGGCGTTCCTCTTCGACGGTGCGGTCCTCGCGCGGCAGTAATAATGCCGCGGTGTTGCCGCCTGCGAGTCGTTGGGCCTGTTCAGCGCGGTCGTCCGCCATGGAAGTTCTCCTAGCCCGGCAGCTTGGCCGATGAGAAAAGCATACGTCGGTCACTCGGTTGGACAATTCGATCCGGGTGAACACAACCGGTGACGAACGCACGTCCATCGGGCAGCTTGGTCAGGTGACCCGTGTGATTCGATTCAATGCCTTCGACATGAACTGCGTCGCCCACCAGTCCCCAGGGCTCTGGAAGCATCCGGACGACCAGTCGTGGCGCTACAAGGACCTGACGTACTGGACCGAACTGGCCAAACTGCTGGAACGCGGACGGTTCGACGGCCTGTTCATCGCCGACGTGCTCGGCACCTACGACGTGTACGGCGCCAGTGACGAGGCCGCGATACGGCAGGCCGCGCAGATCCCGGTGGGCGACCCGCTGTTGTTGGTGTCGGCCATGGCGCTGGTGACCGAGAACCTCGGCTTCGGCATCACGACCGGTACCGGGTTCGAGCACCCGTACCCGTTCGCGCGCCGGATCTCGACGCTGGACCACCTGACGAACGGCCGCATCGGGTGGAACGTCGTGACCGGCTATCTGCCCGCCGCGGCGCGCAACATGGGCCAGACCGACCAGCCCGCCCACGACGCCCGCTACGACCACGCCGACGAGTACCTCGAGGTGCTCTACAAGTTGTGGGAAGGGTCCTGGGAGGACGACGCGGTGGTCCGCGACCATGAGCGCGGCGTGTTCACCGATCCCGACAAGGTGCACCACATCGGCCATTCCGGCCAGCACTTCAGCGTGCCCGGCGTGCACTTGGCCGAGCCGTCGCTGCAGCGAACCCCGGTGATCTACCAGGCGGGTTCGTCGCCGCGTGGCGTCCGCTTCGCCGCCGAGAACGCGGAGGCCATCTTCACCGCCGCGCCCACCAAGGCGATTCTGCGCGAGACGGTTTCGACCATCAGGCGCGAACTCGAGCTTGCCGGTCGCGACCCGTACTCGGCGAAGATCTTCAACCTGACGACGATCGTCACCGCGGCCACAGACGAAGAGGCCCACGCCAAGCACGCCGAACTCCTGTCCTACGGCGACCCGGAGGGCGCGTTGGTGTTCATGTCGGGCTGGATGGGCGTGGACCTCGCCCAGTACGGCCTCGACGAGCCGATCGGCAACGTCGACTCCAACGCCATCCTGTCCGCGGTCAAGGCGTTTCAGTCCGCCGACCCCGACGGTCGCGAGTGGGCCGTGCGCGACATCGCCGAGTGGGGCGAGATCGGCGGCATGGGGCCACGGATCGTCGGGTCCGGTGCCAGCGTGGCCGACACGCTGCAGCAGTGGGTGGAGGAGACGGACGTCGACGGCTTCAACCTCGCCTACGCGATCACGCCGGGCTCCTTCGCCGACTTCGTCGACCACGTGGTGCCGGTGCTGACCGAACGGGGCGCCTACCAGTCGTCCTACGCCCCGGGTTCGCTGCGCAACAAGCTGCTCGGCAACGGCGACCGGCTGCCCGACGAGCACCGCGGTGCGCGGTACCGGGTGGGCGGTCCGGACTCGACCATCATCGAGCGCCCATCCACGCTGCCCTCGTCGTCCGGTTCGATCGCCGCGCAGCCGGCCCGCGGGCGGTAGGGGCCTGCTCTTTCCTCTGCCGAGCAGACGTAAAAGTGCCCCAAAACCGGCGTGTCGGGGCACTTTTGCGTCTGCTCGGCAGCGGAAATGAGGCGCTACTGGAGCGGCAGCAGGATGTCCTTCACGCTCGGGTCGGTGGCCAGGTACTGCTGGACCGCCGGATCCTTGAACGTCTCGACCAG
>JAVRPF010000606.1:0-3538 GCA_032162385.1 Mycobacterium sp. | reverse complement strand
CCGCAGGTCCGGCTGAGCCGCGAGGATCTGCTGTCCCGGTCGGGCGTCGACGACGAGATGCTCACTGCGCTGATTAGGGCCGGCGTGGTCAAGCCGGGGCCCGCCGGGTTCTTCGACGAGCACTCGGTGGTGACCGCCCAGTGTGCGCGTGCGCTCGCCGAGTATGGCATCGAGCCGCGCCATCTGCGCGCCTTCCGGTCCGCAGCGGACCGGCAGTCCGACCTGATCGCGCAGATCGCGGGTCCGGTGGTGAAGGCGGGCGCGCGTGACCGCGCCGACGACCTGGCTCGCGAGGTGGCGGCACTGGCGATCACGCTGCACACGTCGCTGATCAAGTCGGCCGTGCGCGACGTATTGGATCGCTGAGGACTAGACTCGGCTCGACGGTTTGAGGCGCGGAGGGCAGACGCAGATGGGCGAGGTTCGTGTGGTCGGCATTCGCGTGGAACAGCCACAGAACCAGCCGGTCCTGCTCTTGCGGGAGTCCAACGGCGACCGGTACCTGCCCATCTGGATAGGGCAGCCCGAGGCGGCGGCGATCGCACTCGAACAGCAGGGTGTCGAGCCCAGCAGGCCGCTGACCCACGATCTGATCCGAGATCTAATTGCTGCGCTTGGCCATTCGCTCAAGGAGGTCAGGATCGTCGATCTGCAGGAGGGCACCTTCTACGCCGACCTGATCTTCGACCGCGACATCAAGGTGTCGGCGCGACCGTCGGACTCCGTGGCGATCGCCCTGCGGGTCGGCGTCCCGATCTACGTCGAGGAGGCGGTGCTGGCGGAGGCCGGCCTGCTCATCCCCGACGAGAGCGACGAGGAATCCACCGGCGCCGTGCGAGAGGACGAGGTGGAGAAGTTCAAGGAGTTCCTCGACAGTGTCTCGCCGGACGACTTCAAGGCGACCTGAGCGGCTGGTAGCGGACGGCCGGCTGGGGTGGGATTTGTCACGGATGCGTCTCAACTGACCTGGGTCGCTCGACACGCGGAGCGAGTTTCACGGTTCCGGGAATGGGGCAGCCATACTTTGAATCACGACGGGCAGTCATGGCTCGGCGGGAAGCGTATGCTCGACACATTCGAGCTCGGAGCAAACGCGCTGCCCCGCAGTTCAGGCTGCGAAGCACGAAGCGAGTTCGACTCGGCGAAGGGATGGACAGTGGGCGACACGCCACGTCAAGAGCAGTTGGATCTGTCGTCCGGTGGCACACCCACCAAGGCGGCTCCGACCCCGGCCAGCGAACCCGTTCAGGGCGGTCTGTTCCCCGATGACTCCGTCCCCGACGAACTCGTCGGCTACCGCGGGCCGAGCGCCTGCCAGATCGCCGGTATCACCTACCGCCAGCTGGACTACTGGGCGCGTACCTCGCTAGTGGTCCCGTCCATTCGCGGCGCAGCGGGCTCGGGTAGCCAGCGGCTCTACTCCTTCAAGGACATCCTGGTCCTGAAGATCGTGAAAAGACTTCTCGACACCGGTATCTCGCTGCACAACATCCGGGTCGCGGTCGATCACCTGCGCCAGCGCGGTGTGAAGGACCTGGCCAACATCACCCTGTTCTCCGACGGCACCACCGTCTACGAGTGCACGTCCGCCGAAGAGGTCGTCGACCTGTTGCAGGGTGGCCAGGGCGTGTTCGGCATCGCGGTGTCAGGAGCGATGCGGGAACTGACCGGTGCCATCGCGGACTTCCCCGGTGAACGCGCCGACGGCGGTGAATCCATCGCCACGCCCGAGGACGAACTGGCCTCGCGCCGCAAGCACCGCGACCGCAAGATCGGCTGACCTCTCATCCTCGATCGTGTGCCGGTAGACTCGGCACCGCATCGTCCCTGCGCGGGAGAGCTCCGTGGCCGCCAGCCACGGGCGCCGAAGGAGCAACACCTCTCCGTCAACCTCTCAGGCACCCAGGACCGCGAAGGGCCCCGATGCCTCTGGAAAGCGGTGAGTCGCCGTACGTCAGGCCGGCTCGCCCGCCCATGGGGAAAGGCACCCGCGCCAACCGCCGGATCGCCGAATCTCTCAGGCGCCCGGTTCGGGTCGACGACAGAGGGGGAGGACCGCAGTCGCTCTGCGCGTCGAACCTGAGAGGTCGTCCGTGTCCGGTACTCAATCCCATTCATCTGGCGAGCATCACCAATTCCGTTTCGCCGACCGACACATCGGCCCCGACGCCGACGCCATCGAGACCATGCTCAAGGTCATCGGGGTGGAATCCCTGGCCGTACTCGCAGAGAAGGCGCTCCCCGCAGGGATTCTCGACACGGTCACCATCGACGGGTTGGCGCCCGGCCTCGACCGGTTGCCCCCGCCCGCCACCGAGGACCACGCGCTGGCCGAGCTGCGCGCGATGGCCGACGCGAACACGGTCGCGGTGTCCATGATCGGACAGGGTTACTTCGATACGCTGACGCCACCGGTGTTGCGTCGCAACGTCCTTGAGAACCCGGCGTGGTACACCGCGTACACCCCGTACCAGCCGGAGATCAGTCAGGGCCGGTTGGAGGCGCTGCTGAACTTCCAGACCATGGTCGAGGATCTGACCGGCCTCGAGGTGGCGAACGCCTCGATGCTCGACGAGGCCACGGCCGCGGCGGAGGCCATGACGCTGATGCACCGGGCGGTGAAGGGCTCGGTCAACCGCATCGCGGTGGACGCTGACGTCTACGCCCAGACCGCGGCGGTGCTCGCCACCCGTGCTGCGCCGCTCGGCATCGAGATCGTCACCGCCGACCTGCGCGATGGCCTGCCCGACGGCGACTTCTTCGGCGTGATCGTCCAGTCGCCTCGCGCCGGCGGCGCCGTCGTCGACTGGACCGACCTGGTCGCCAAGGCGCATGACCGCGGCGCGCTGGTGGCGGTCGGTGCCGACCTGCTGGCACTCACGCTGATCATCCCGCCCGGCGAGATCGGCGCCCACGTGGCGTTCGGCAGCACCCTGCGCTTCGGTGTGCCAATGGGGTTCGGCGGGCCGCACGCCGGTTATCTGGCGGTGCACACCAAGCACGCGCGGCAGCTGCCCGGCCGACTGGTCGGCGTCTCGGTGGATGCCGATGGCGCACCCGCCTACCGGCTGTCCCTGCAGACCCGCGAACAGCACATCCGCCGCGACAAGGCCACCAGCAACATCTGCACGGCGCAGGTGCTGTTGGCCGTGATGGCCGCGATGTACGCGAGTTACCACGGCGCCGACGGCCTCACCGCGATCGCGCACCGCGTGCACGGCCATGCGCTCGGGGTGGCCATCGGCCTCGACGCGGCAGGCGTGGACGTAGTGCACGACGCGTTCTTCGACACCGTGCTGGCCAGGGTTCCCGGCCGCGCCGAGGAGATCCGGGCGGCGGCGAAGGCGCGCGGCATCAACGTGTGGCTCGTCGACGCCGACCACGTGTCAGTGTCGTGCGACCAGGCCACCACGGCCACCCACGTCGAGGACGTCCTCGCCGCCTTCGGCGCCACGCGCGGTGGCCAGCACTGGGCAGGGCCGGAGATCGCCACGCGCACTTCGGCCTTCCTGACGCACCCGGCATTCACGCGCCATCG
>JAVRPF010000605.1:0-9248 GCA_032162385.1 Mycobacterium sp. | reverse complement strand
TGGCGTCACGTGCCAGCGGTGCTGCTTGCGCTCGCCCTGGTGTTCCTGACCATCGCGATGGCCGGCCCGTCCCTCGACCGCAAGATCCCCCGCAACCGCGCGGTGGTGATGCTCGTCATGGACGTGTCCACGTCGATGGACGCCACCGACGTGCCGCCGACCCGGATGAAGGCCGCGCAGGAGGCGGCCAAGAAGTTCGCCGACGACCTCACCCCCGGCGTCAACCTCGGCTTGATCTCGTACGCAGGCAACCCCACGATGCTGAGCTCGCCGACCACCAACCACGACGCCACAAAGATCGCCATCGACAAGATGCAGATCGCCGACCGGACCGCCACCGGCGAGGCGATCTTCGCTGCGCTGCAAGCGATCTCGACCGTCGGCGCGGTGATCGGCGGCGGCGACACCCCGCCCCCCGCTCGCATCATCCTGTTCTCCGACGGCAAGGAGACCAGCCCGTCGAACCCGAACAACCCGCGCGGGGCGTTCACCGCGGCGCGCGCCGCCCACGATCAGGGCATCCCCATTTCGACCATCTCGTTCGGCACAGCCAACGGCACGGTGAAGGTCGACGGCAATCAGGTGCCGGTGCCCGTCGACGACACCACGATGAGGGAGGTTGCGCGGCTGTCCGGAGGCACTGCGTACTCCGCCTCCGACCTCAAGCAGTTGGAGCGGGTCTACACGTCGCTGCAGGATCAGATCGGCTACGAGACGGTCAGGGGTGAAGCCAGTACCGGCTGGCTGCGCCTTGGGGCGGCCGTGCTCGCCATCGCCGCCATCGCCGCGCTGGTGATCAATCGGCGCATTCCGGTCTGAGCTCGCCCGTTTCGGCTTGCCTGCGGTTGGGTATTGAACCAGCACCCAATCCTCGGTTGCCGAAGGGACATCGACATGGCGGACCAGGAGGTCGGCGGCGTTGAAGATCCGGTCGCCGAAGTGGTGGCAACGGTCGGACTGCTGCTCATGTTCGTGGCGGTGATCGGCTTCGTGATGGGCGTGACGTCCTTCAGCCTCGGTGGCGACGTCTTCGCCGCGGTCTGCTGCGCGATCGCCGCGATCAGCTTCGTCGGCAGCCTGGCCTGCTTCGTCATCGACGGCAAACGACTCGACGCGGCCGAGGGTGCGCTGCCCTTCCCGAGCATGTTGAGGAACCGATCGACCGGGTCCGAGTGATTGCCGGTGCCGTTTGCACATGCGGAAGGTGCTCGCTGAGCGACGCGGCCGGCTATCACGTCACGGGCGGCACGGTCTACTACCTGAAGGCGTTCCCGGGCAAGGCCTTCGAGGTGTTCGACCAGACCAACGCCCGCGACCAGTCCAACGTCTACCTCGATGGTGCCCGTGCTGGCGGGTAATCGGTGCGGCGAACGCATGGGGCGGCAATCCCGAACGAGACGCGCTCTACCCTTCACCCCGAACCCCCGGAACGCCTATTCGGTGAACAACCTGACGGCCACGGCGTCTGACGACGGGGCGGTCGTCATCCGGTTCGGCGGCTGCGACGACGACACGCCCAACTGCCTGCCCCTCACGCCGGGATGGAACTACATCGTCCGCCTGTACCGACCGGGTGCGGCAATCCTGAACGGGGAGCGGATGTTTCCCTCCGCGGTGGTCGCCGAGTAGTCGCACGACGTCCTGGCCCTTCAGAATCAATTCTTGACTGATTCCAGAAAAGGCGACAGACTAGGGGTGTGGACACGACCGTGGACTTCCGGCAGATGCTGCAGGCGTCCGCTCTGCGCGTGACCCGTCCCCGGGTGGCGGTGCTGAGCGCGGTCTACGCGCTTCCGCACGCCGACACCGACACCATCATCCGTGCCGTCCGCGGCGATCTGCCCGAGGTGTCTCACCAGACCGTCTACGACTCGCTCAACGCGTTGACGGTCGCGGGTCTGGTGCGGCGCATCCAGCCATCGGGTTCCGTGGCTCGCTACGAATCGCGGATTGGCGACAACCACCACCACGTCGTGTGCCGGGGGTGCGGTGTCATAGCCGACGTCGACTGCGCCATCGGCGAAGCGCCCTGCCTCACTGCTTCCGATGACAGCGGATTCTCGATCGACGAGGCCGAGGTCATCTACTGGGGTTTGTGCCCCGACTGCTCCACCGCACGAATTGATTGATCCGCACCGTCCCTTAGAACCGAACAGCCCCGGAAAGGACCCGCCATGGCCGAAGGTCAGCATCCCAACGCAGAAGTCGGAGAAATGAATGAGTCGAGCATCGAGGGGACCTGCCCATTCCGTGCTCCCTACCCGACGGAGAGCGCTCGGACCAACGAGAGCTGGTGGCCCAAGAAGCTCAACCTGAAGATCCTCGCGAAGAACCCGGTCGAGACCGATCCGTTCGGCGGAGCGTTCGACTACGCCGCGGCCTTCAGCGGCCTCGACCTGGCCGCCGTCAAGCGCGACATCGAGGAGGTGCTGACCACCTCACAGGACTGGTGGCCTGCCGACTTCGGGCACTACGGACCGCTGATGATCCGGATGGCCTGGCACAGCGCGGGTACGTACCGAGTGAGCGACGGCCGCGGCGGCGCCGGCGCCGGTCAGCAACGCTTCGCGCCGCTGAACAGCTGGCCCGACAACGGCAACCTGGACAAGGCGCGTCGCCTGCTGTGGCCGGTCAAGAAGAAGTACGGCAAGGCGCTGTCCTGGGCCGACCTGATGGTGCTCACCGGCAACGTCGCACTGGAGTCCATGGGCTTCAAGACCTTTGGCTTCGCCGGAGGCCGTGCCGACGTGTGGGAGCCAGAGGACGACGTCTACTGGGGCCCCGAGACCGAGTGGCTTGGCGACGAGCGCTACACCGGCAAGCGTGACCTCGAGGATCCGCTCGGCGCAGTCCAGATGGGCTTGATCTACGTCAATCCCGAAGGCCCCAACGGCGTTCCGGATCCGCTGGCCGCGGCCGTCGACATCCGCGAGACCTTCGGCCGGATGGCGATGAACGACGAGGAGACCGTCGCGCTGATCGCAGGCGGCCACACGTTCGGCAAGACCCACGGCGCTGGTGATCCCGACGCCAACGTCGGCCCCGAGCCCGAGGGTGCCCCGCTCGAGCTGCAGGGTCTGGGCTGGAAGAACGCCTATGGCAGCGGCAAGGGTCGTGACGCCATCACCTCGGGCCTCGAGGTCATCTGGACCGCCAAACCGACCGAATGGTCAAATCTCTTCTTCGACAACCTCTTCGGTTTCGAGTGGGAGCTGACCAAGAGCCCGGCGGGCGCCAACCAGTGGGTGGCCAAGGACGCTCCCGAGTCGGCCTACGTCCCCGACCCCGAGGACCCGTCGCAGAAGCGCAAGCCGATGATGTTGACCACGGACCTCGCGCTGCGGCTCGACCCGATCTACGGGCCGATCTCGAAGCGCTTCCACGAGAACCCGGATCAGTTCGCCGACGCGTTCGCCCGAGCCTGGTTCAAGCTGACCCACCGTGACCTGGGCCCGATTCAGCGTTACCTCGGGCCCGAGGTGCCGCAGGAGACCCTGGATTGGCAGGACCCGGTCCCGACGGGTCAGAGCCAGCTGTCCGCCGACGACGTCACCAAGCTAAAGGGTGACATCCTGGCGTCGGGTCTGACCGTCCCGCAACTGGTTTCGACCGCATGGGCTTCGGCGTCGACGTTCCGCGGCGGCGACAAGCGCGGTGGCGCCAACGGCGGCCGCATCCGGCTGCAGCCGCAGGCGGCCTGGGAGATCAACAATCCCGACGAGCTCGCCCAGGTGATCCGGACCTTGGAGGGCATCCAGGAGTCGTTCGGCGCCGACAAGGTGTCGTTCGCCGACCTCGTCGTGCTCGGCGGCGTCGCGGCGATCGAGAAGGCCGCCAAGGACGGTGGTGTCAACGTCACGGTGCCGTTCACGCCGGGCCGCGGCGACGCGACCCAGGAGTGGACCGACGAGGAGTCGTTCGCCTACCTCGAGCCGAAGTCGGACGGGTTCCGCAACTACCTCGGGAAGGGCAACCTGCCTGCCGAGTACCTCCTGGTCGACAGGGCGAACCTGCTCACCCTGACCGCGCCGGAGCTGACGGTCCTCGTCGGCGGCCTGCGCGTGCTGGGCGCCAACTGGGACAACTCGTCGCACGGGGTGTTCACCGACAAGGTGGGGACGTTGACCAACGACTTCTTCACCAACCTGCTCGACATCGGGATCACGTGGAAGGCGACCGACGACAGTTCGGACACCTTCGAGGGCAGCGACGCCTCCGGTGCGGTGAAGTACACCGGCACTCGGGCCGACCTGGTGTTCGGGTCGAACTCGGAGTTGCGTGCCGTGGCCGAGGTCTACGCCAGCGACGATGCGAAGGAGAAGTTCGTCAACGACTTCGCCGCCGCGTGGTCCAAGGTGATGGATCTCGACCGGTACGACCTGGGCTGATCCTTCGTTCACGCGACACCCCGCGAGCTTCGGCTCGCGGGGTGTCGTGCTTTGTGCGAAAACACCTCGGAAGAAAAGTGAGGGAATCCGGACGGCAGGTCGCTCCTACCGATGAACGCGGCAGATGGCCGCGACCCACCCGGCTCCGGCTGGTCAGGATCCGTCTTCTCCCAGAGACACTCGCCGCTCATCTCGATCGAGAACAGCTTCGGCACCACCTGAAGCGAAAGCGGTTGTCCTCGTTCGCCTTCACTATCCTGTGGCGGGCCTGCGCCAACACCGGGGATGACGGCGAGTTGCTCTGCGCCGCACTGACCGTCGGACGTCAGGGGCGTGGCCGTCCACGCACCGGACCTGATGGTGGCGTTGCGCAGGCCCTCTCCGTGCAGCTTCATCGGCGGACCGAAGCTCACCCATCGGTCGCTGACCGGGTACGGCGTCGCGACGGTTTCCCACTGATAGCCGGCAGGCGCGCCTACGCACACCAACGGTGCCGTGCCATCGGTCGGCCACGTCATCGCATCGGCCAGATTCGCGGTACATGGCGTACCCGGTTGTGGCACAACGGGATCGGCGTCAGCCAATGCCATTGGCAATAGCGTCGCCACCGCGGCGACGACGACCGCAGCCCATCGCAGCACGGCCGCCTCCTACACCTTGGTCAGGTCGGTGCGCATCAACCCCACGTTGTATTCGCCCCACCACGACAGATTCCAGTACAGGTCGTTACCGGTGCCCATCGTGGACGAGGACCAAGGGTGCATCATCGGCGCGTAGATGCCCCCGGGCTGCTGTCCCAACAGCACCCTGGCCGTCGACCACGTGCCCTGCGGAGTATCCGACGTCCGCATCACGATGTTGTTGAACTGGTCGCCGTAGAGGGTCACGTACTTCTTCAGCTGCTTGTTGTACTGCACCGACATCTCGCTGACCTGGTTGCCGGCGTTGGCGACGCCGCAGGCACCCTGATCCTGGCCGAACACGGGGGTGGCCGCGGCGGGATTGTTCCTCTGCCACCCGGCCGGCGTGGCTCCCCATCCAAACCACCCACCCGCCGTGCCCTTGCTGTAGTAGTCGTACTTCGACACGTCCAGGATGCCCTTCTCCAGGACGCGCGACACGTACGCGGCGCCCTGCCTGCCGTTCGGTGTGCCGTAGCTGTACACGTAGCCGTCGCCCGGCCGCACGAAGGCGCCCTGCTGAAAGTTCGCGTTACCGCTCCACGGATCGTTGTACCGGATGGAGGTCGGCGCCACCTCCCAGTTCTCGCCGTTGTCGATCGAGTAGGCGATGCCGGAGAAGTTGGTGGTCCACGAGCCGGGGGCGCCCCAGTTGGTCACCGACATGAAGTTGATGTACTGGGTGACCCCGAACCGGGTACCGGGAGTGGGCAGCGAGATGCCCGCGGTCGGAATGAGCGTGATTCCGGCCGACGCGCCCGGCGGCAGCGCCTCGGGGTTGATGATCCGTCTCGCATAGTTCTGGTAGGGCCTTCCGGGCGGCACGTCCCACAACGGCATGCCTCCGAACATGTTGCCGTTGCCGAACTCTCCGTCCGGCACGTCGATGCCGTCCGTGAGATCGGTGTCCGCGCTGCGCATCAGGACGTTGAACCGCCAGTCCTCACCGGGGACGCTGCGCAGGCCGAACGTGTCGCCGAACGCCATGAGCACCTGATGCTCGTTGAAGGGCGTACTCGGATCGTCGACCATGCCGTTGTCCCACATGACGCCGACGTCGGTGCCGGAGACGCCGAAGCGGGCCAACGTGTCGGGCCAGTCGAGCGCGGTGTTGCCCGTGTTGTAGTAATTGCCGGTCACCCAGTTGACGAACTGCGTCGACGGGCTGAGCTGTGCACCCGGCATGGGGAAGCCCGGCACGTTGGCGGTGGCGGCCACAGCGGCCAGTGCGAGGCTGGTGGTCGTCTGGGTGGCTGCGAGGGCGACGTTGGTGGCGCTGCCGCCGCCCAAGGACGACACGAAGTTGTCGAACTCGCGGCGGGCGAAGGCGAGCAACGTCCACGCCAACGGCGCCTGGGCAGGTGCGCTCGGGGCGGCGGCGCCTGCGAGGGGACCCTACGCCCAGCCGAGGACGCTCGACACCACACCCGACACCACGCTGGTCACCATCTCCAGCGGGTTCGGGGCAGCGATCTGTACCACCGGCTGCGGGTCCGTGACGGCCGCGACCCTGGCCGACAACGGCGACACGGTCGTGAGGTCCGCGTCGGCCGGTGCGCTCGCGATGCTGAGCACGGCGACGGTGTCGGACGGGTCGGTCGCCGGGGCCGCGGCGGCGAGCGCTTCCACCGTGGGGGCGGATGGCGTGACTGCCTTCGTCGTCGGAGCGGTCACCGAGGCCGACGCGCTCTTGTTGGGTGTCGGCGCCGAGGAGGCGGTGGGAGTCGGGTCCGCTCGGCGGCGGGCGGCTCCTCGACATCGGTGGTCGGCTGCGGCGTGGCCGTCTCGGTGGGCGACGCGGGTGTTCCGGTTTCGTCGGGTGTCTTTGTATTGCCGGCCGTTCCCGTCGCGGTCTGGGCGCTCACCTCTGTGCTGGTTAGCCGCCCCCGGCAGTAAGCGCTATTCAATCGCAGCTTCAGCGGGCACGTCGAGCAAAGGGCAAAATCGCCTCAAAATTCACACCGGAATCATGATCATGGGCTTTTGGCCTTGATTTCGCGCGCTCGACGCCGGTCAGCTATGTCGCGGGGCCTCTGTCAGTCGAGCCGTTTGAGTGCGTCCTCATAGAGGTCGATGGCTTCGGTGACGCCCTGGTTCACCCAGGCATCGACGATCCCGACCTTGTCGGCGACCAACTGAACCTGGGTGACCCACCGGCCAAAGTCGTGGTCACCGCGGAGGGAGTCGATCTGCGGTTTGGTGCCCTGAATCAGGATGAAGCCACCCAATTCCGTGCTCTGCGGTTTGAGGATCGCCGTATCGAAGCGCTCGATCCGTCCGTCCTGCACGAGGCGCTCGAGAGTCCGTCGTCGTGTGCTTGAGGAGATCGAGCGCCTGCCGTTCGCGCCCGCGGGTCGGAATCCCCCAAGCCACCCAGAACCCAGCTTCAGCCACGGCTTGCTCCTTCGCCCAGACGCTCCCGACCCTTGACGAACATATCGGCGGCGATGGGCAAGATCCCGCGCAACATGCCCGGCGGACGAGCCGTCATCGGTCGGGACCGCGGGACGCAGGAGATTGCGTGCGCCGCTAGTCTTCCTGATTCTGCGACTCGAGTTTGGCGACGATGTTGAACAGACCGCTGAGCAGAGTGTCGACCAAATCCTGGTCGCTGACGCTCTCGGTATCCGCTGCCATCTCGCGCACCTTGTCGTACAGCGCCTTCGACTCTGGGGCGTTGGCCGACGGCAGCACGATATTGAGGTTCACCACATCGATCATCATGCAATTCGGCGAGCGGTCTCATTGGACATCGCGCGGAATGATTGCGCGACGACTCGTCATCGGCCGGCTAGCGCCCGAGCGCACGGGAGATCGCCGCGGCCAGTTTGTCGAGATAGCCAGGCTCGGCTTCCGCGTCCCGAACGGTGAGCCGCCAATAGATGGGCGCTGCGAGCAAGTCGAGTGCAAGCTCCATGTCGGTATCCGGGTCAAGTTCGCCGCGCTGGATCGCTCGCTGGAGCATCAAGAGGGCGCGATCACGGCGTGGCTGGCCGATCATGCCTTCGACGATTTTGCTCAGCTCAGGATTGCGGGCCATTTCCGCCACGAGGTCGGGAAGGATTCGGGAGAACCTGGGATGGGACAGCCAGTGCATGAGCGAGTCCAGGGACTCGCGGATGTCGCCTCGGAGCGAGCCCGTGTTCGGGGCGACGGCCTGTATCACGCTGAATTCAGCGACGACCGCAAGCGCCATTTCCTGTTTGGACGCCCAGCGGCGGTAAAGCGCGCTCTTGCCGACTCCGGCCCGCTTGGCCACGGCTTCCATCGAGAGCCTGGCATAGCCCTGTTCCGCCAACTCGTCGAGAACGGCTTCGGTGATGGCCTTGGTGATCTCGGGCTGCAGCACAGCTGCGCCGGTGGGCGTGCGACGAGTCATGAGGCGAGTATAGCGAATGGACGATACGGTACCGTCCGGCGTACAGTTGTCGATGGAACGGCACCGTATCGTCCATATCGCTAGGAGAGATCGATGAAGCCTCAAGAACTCATCAGCCATGCCCTGTCAGTGCTGCTCGCGCAGGATATGGCGTCCTTCGCCGGGCTGTGGGCGGCCGACGGCGTGCTGGAGTTCCCGTTCGCCCCACCCGGCTACCCGGCCCGAATGGAAGGGCGCGCCGCGGTTGCGGAGTACATGCGCGGCTATCCAGACCTTCTGCAGATCACCGAGATCACCGACCAGGTGCTGCATCAGAGCGTCGCCCCGGAAGTGGTGATCGCCGAGTTCGGGGCTGCCGGGACCGTAGTCGCCACCGGAGCGCCCTACCGAATGAGCTACATCGCCGTGATCACCGTGCGGAACAACGAGATTCAGCGCTACCGCGACTACTGGAGTCCGCTTGCCGCCGCCGAGGCAATGGGTGGCACGCAGAAGCTATTGAGTGCGTTTTCCGGGTCGACACATGAGTGAAGTCCTCGTCACCGGGGCGACTGGAACGACGGGCAGCCGGGTCGCCGCCTTTCTGTCCAAGCGCGGCGTCTCCACCCGACTGGCAACGCGGACACCCAAGGCAAGTGACCAGGTTCGGTTTGACTGGACGGACCGTGAATCACATGGCGCCCACTGCGCGGTGTCTGCGGTCTACCTCATCGCACCCATCGGAGTCTCGGATCCGGTCCCCCTGGTGGCACCCTTCCTGGAGGTGGCGCTTCCCGAGGGCACGCCGGGACTGGGCGCCGT
>JAVRPF010000604.1:0-3199 GCA_032162385.1 Mycobacterium sp. | reverse complement strand
CAGCGATTCCACGTTGGTATCGAAAGTCCCTCCTGGCGTGACGTGACTCACACAGCCGTATAGCTAGGCTAACTTGTTCGGTAGCATGGCGAAGAATATGACTTTCAATCGCGTGCGCCTGCGCGCCAGACTCGATGGACCGACACGATGAGTTCACTGCGCACGCACGACGACACTTGGGACATCGCGACCAGCGTCGGATCAACCGCGGTGATGGTGGCGGCCGCCAGAGCCGGTGAGACCGACCGCGACGCCCCACTGATCCGCGACCCGTACGCCAAGATTCTGGTGGCCGGTGCTGGCACCGGTGCCTGGGAGTTCGCGCTCGACGGCGGATTCGTGGCCAAGGTCGCCGAGGTCGACGTCGAGGCCGCGGCGATCTTCGAGCACATGGGCAACTACCAGGCCGTGCGCACCCACTTCTTCGACGACTACTTTGCCAAGGCGACGGCTGCGGGCACCAGTCAGATCGTCATCCTGGCGTCGGGCCTGGATTCGCGCGCATACCGGCTGGACTGGCCCGCCGGCACCGTCGTCTATGAGATCGACCAGCCCAAGGTGCTCGAGTACAAGGCCGCGACGCTCGCCGAGCACGCCGTCGAGCCGTCGGCTCAGTTGCGCCACGTACCGCAGGACTTGCGGTACGACTGGCCGAAGGCGTTGCGGGAGGCCGGTTTCGACCCGACGGTTCCGACCGCCTGGCTCGCAGAAGGCCTGCTGATGTACCTGCCGGCCGATGCTCAGAACCGGCTGTTCGAGCAGATCACCGAACTCAGCGCCCCGGGCAGTCGCGTGTCTGCGGAGACGGCCGGGGTCACCTCCGCCGGCCGCCGTGAGGAGCTGCGGGAGCGCTTCGAGGGCATCGCGGAGCGGTTCGGGATGCAGAACGCGATGAACATCCAGGAGTTGATGTACGACGATCCCGCTCGCGCCGATGTCACCGAGTGGCTGAACGAACACGGCTGGGCGGCATCCGGCGTGCGTTCCGTCGACGAGATGCGCCGATTGGACCGCTGGGCGCTTCCTGCCGAGGACGCCGACTACGACTCGTTCTCCACGTTCGTCGTCGCCGAGAAGTCCTGACTCGATCCGGGGCCCTGTTCGCCAACCAGGTGGTTGGCTAGGATCAGCGCACGCGACGGCAATCAACGGATGATTCCTCGGGTCAGGAAGGACTCCTCATGACTACAGAAGCGTCAGCTCCGCCCAGCTCAGCCGCACTGGCGGTCGACATTCCCGCCATCGTCGCGGGGTTGCGGAAGACCTTCGCCACCGGCCGCACCCGAGACGTCGCGTGGCGCAAACAGCAGCTGCAGGCGCTGGAGAAACTTGTCGTCGACAACGAGCCCGCCATCGCGGACGCGCTCGCTCAGGATCTTGGACGCAAGCCGTTCGAGGCGTGGCTGGCCGACATCGCCCCCACCGCAGGTGAGGCAAAGGATGCCGCCAAGAACGTCGGCAAGTGGATGCGCCGCCGTCACCAGTTGCTGGAGCTGTCGCAGCTGCCCGGCCGCGGCTGGCTCGAGTACGAGCCGTACGGCACGGTGCTCATCATCGGCGCGTGGAACTTCCCATTCGTGCTGACGCTTGGACCCGCCGTCGGTGCCATCGCGGCAGGAAACACCGTCGTGCTCAAGCCGTCCGAGGTGGCACCGGCGTCGTCCGCGCTGATGGCCGAGCTGATTCCGCGGTATCTGGACAACGACGCGGTCGCCGTGATCGAGGGCGACGGCGCGGTGAGCCAGGAACTGATCGCGCAGGGCTTCGACAAGCTGTGCTACACCGGCGGCACCGAGATCGGGCGCAAGGTCTATGAAGGCGCGGCCTCTCACCTGACGCCGGTCACCCTCGAGCTCGGTGGCAAGAGCCCGGTGATCGTCGCCGCCGACGCGAACATCGGTGTCGCGGCCAAGCGGATCGCCTGGACGAAGCTGATCAACTCCGGCCAGATCTGCATCGCGCCGGACTACGTGCTCGCCGATGCGAAGATCCGCGACGAGCTCGTCACCAAGATCAAGGATGCGGTGACCACGTTCGAGTCGGCCAATGCCGGCGGGAAGCGCATCGTGAACAAGCGCCACTTCGATCGGCTGGTCGCTGCGTTGGCCGCGACCAAGGGCGATGTGGTCATCGGCGGCGGCTCAAACGCCTCCAAGCTGGACATCCAGCCGACCATCGTCGTCGATCCCGATCCCGGCGAGCCGTTGATGACCGATGAGATCTTCGGCCCCATTCTGCCCATCGTCACCGTCCAATCCCTGGACGAGGCAATCAGTTTCGTCAACTCGCGGCCGAAACCGTTGGCGGCCTACCTGTTCTCCAAGAGCAAGAGCGTGCGGGAGCGAGTCGTCAAGGAGGTATCGGCCGGCGGCATGGTGGTCAACCACCTGCTCTTCCATTTCGCCAGCAATAAGCTGCCGTTCGGCGGGGTCGGCCCGTCGGGAATGGGCGCCTATCACGGCAAGTTCGGCTTCGAGGAGTTCAGCCACCGCAAGTCGGTGTTGACCAAGCCGACCCGACCCGACGTCATGGGTTTCATGTATCCCCCGTATACAGAGAAGGCATGGAAGCTGGCGCGCAAGCTGATCTAGCTTGACGGCCCGTCCCGAACCCAGTCGCTTCAAGAGAGGAACACCAGTGCCAGGAGTGCAGGATCGCGTCATCGTCGTCACCGGAGCCGGTGGTGGTCTAGGCCGTGAGTACGCCCTGACCCTGGCCCGCGAGGGTGCCAGCGTGGTGGTCAACGACCTCGGTGGTTCCCGCGACGGAACGGGTGCCGGATCGGCGATGGCCGACCAGGTGGTCGCCGAGATCAAGGAGGCCGGCGGGCGTGCCGTCGCCAACTACGACAGCGTCGCCGAGCCCGCAGGTGCGGAGAACATCATCAAGACCGCGCTCGACGAGTTCGGCAAGGTCGACGGTGTGGTCAGCAACGCGGGCATCTTGCGTGACGGCACCTTCCACAAGATGACGTTCGAGGCCTGGGACTCGGTGCTGAAGGTTCACCTGTACGGCGGTTACAACGTGCTCCGGGCCGCATGGCCGCACTTCCGCGAGCAGAGCTTCGGCCGGGTCGTGGTCGCGACGTCGACCAGCGGTCTGTTCGGCAACTTCGGCCAGGCCAACTACGGCGCCGCGAAGCTCGGCCTGGTGGGCCTGATCAACACGCTCGCCCAGGAAGGCGCCAAGTACAACATCA
>JAVRPF010000603.1:0-4098 GCA_032162385.1 Mycobacterium sp. | reverse complement strand
GAGAGTATGCCATGCCGGCAATCGTCCTCATCGGCGCCCAATGGGGCGACGAGGGCAAGGGAAAGGCCACCGACCTACTCGGTGGGCGCGTGCAGTGGGTCGTGCGATACCAGGGCGGCAACAACGCGGGTCATACCGTCGTGCTTCCCACTGGCGATAACTTCGCGTTGCACCTCATTCCGTCGGGCATTCTGACGCCAGGCGTCACCAACGTCATCGGCAACGGCGTCGTCGTGGACCCGGGCGTCCTGCTCACCGAGCTGGCCGGCCTCGAGGAGCGTGGCGTCGACACCTCGCGGCTGCTGATCTCCGCCGACGCGCACCTGTTGATGCCGTATCACGTGGCCATCGACAAGGTCACCGAGCGCTACATGGGCAGCGGGAAGATCGGTACCACCGGCCGCGGCATCGGGCCGTGCTACCAGGACAAGGTCGCGCGCCTGGGGATCCGCGCCGCCGACGTCCTCGATCCCGGGCTGCTGGCCCAGAAGATCGATGCCGCACTTGAATTCAAGAACCAGGTGCTGGTCAAGATCTACAACCGCAAGGCGCTCGACCCGGAGGAAGTGGTGACCAACCTGCTGACGCAGGCAGAGGGCTTCAAGCACCGCATCGCCGACGCCCGGCTGCTGCTGAACTCCGCGCTGGAGCGCGGTGAGACGGTGCTGCTGGAGGGCTCGCAGGGCACGCTGCTCGACGTCGACCATGGCACGTATCCCTTTGTGACATCGTCGAATCCGACCGCCGGTGGTGCGGCCGTGGGTTCGGGCATCGGCCCCACCCGCATCACCGCCGTGCTCGGCATCCTGAAGGCGTACACCACGCGCGTCGGCTCCGGTCCGTTCCCCACCGAACTGTTCGACGAGTTCGGCGCGTACCTGTCCAAGACGGGTGGCGAGGTCGGCGTCACGACGGGTCGCGCCAGGCGCTGCGGCTGGTTCGACGCCGTCATCGCCCGCTACGCCACCCGCGTGAACGGAATCACCGACTACTTCCTGACCAAGCTCGACGTGCTGTCCAGCCTGGAGACGGTGCCGGTCTGCGTCGGCTACACCGTCGACGGCAAGCGCACCAACGAGATGCCGATGACGCAGAGCGACATTGCGCGCGCCGAGCCGATCTACGAGGAACTGCCCGGCTGGTGGGAGGACATCTCCGGCGCCCGCCAATTCGACGATCTGCCCGCCAAGGCCCGCGACTACGTGCTTCGCCTGGAAGAGCTTGCCGGCGCCCATGTTTCGTGCATTGGTGTCGGGCCCGGCCGCGACCAGACCATCGTGCGCCGCGACATCTTGGCCCCAACGTGAGTGAGGATCCCGACTACGACCGGCATGGCGGGTTCCCGCTCTTCGAGCCCGCGCAGCCAGGGCCGGGGTTCGGGCCGTTCCTGTCGTCGATGCGGCGGCTGCAGGACCTCGCGGTGTCTACCGACCCGGACAGCGACACCTGGGTGGAGGCCGCCGCGCGCGTCGACGAGTTGGTCAAGCTGCTCGAGCCGTTCCAAGCGGCTGAGGGCGTCGGGCCCGCCAACCGCGTTCCCGATCTGCCCGGCGCGGGCAGCCTGCTGATGCCGCCCTACAAGATGGGCAAGTTCGAGCCCGACGGCGTCGAATTGCACGTGCAGTTCAGCCGCTTTCACGTCGGCGGCAACAACGCGGTGCACGGTGGGGTGCTGCCACTGCTGTTCGACTCCGTGTTCGGGATGGTCATCCACGCCGCCGGTCGGCCGATCAGCCGCACCGGGTTCCTGCACGTCGACTACCGCAAGGTGACGCCGATCGACACCCAGTTGACCGCGCGCGGCTGGATCCGTTCGACCGAGGGGCGCAAGGCGTTCGTCAACGCCGAACTGCGCGACCCCGACGGCGCGCTGCTGGCCGAGGCCAACGGGTTGATGATCCGACTGCTGCCCGGCCAACCCTGATCGGCGTCGCTTGGGCCGCCGCTCTGTCACCATGACCCGGTGACCGACCGACGCGCAACCACGCTGAATGGGCTGAAGACACCACGCGCGGCAGGACTGGCGGGCGTGCTCTTCGCGCTGCTGTTCGGTGCCGCGCTGGTGCTGATCCGGACCGCGCTGCCCGATGGCGGCGAGCATGGTTCGCAATGGGTCGACGGGTCGGCGGGCAAGCTCAAGGTGGCGGCGCTGCTGATGCCGTTCGCGGGCATCACCTTCCTGTGGTTCATCGGCGTGGTGCGCGACGGGATCGGCAAGTACGAGGACAAGTTCTTCGCGTCGGTGTTCCTCGGCAGCGGGCTGCTGTTCCTCGCGATGACGTTCGTCTCGTCGGCGGTCGGCGCCGGACTGGTGGCCAGCCGGAGGCTGCAGGTCGACGAAGCCGCGCACGACGAGGTGGTGGCGTTCGGCCAGGTGTTGCTCACCACGCTGAGCAACACCTACGCATTGCGGATGGGCGCGGTGTTCATGATTTCGCTGGCCACCATCTGGCTGAAGACTCGGCTGATGCCTACCTGGCTGGTCGCGGGCACCTACCTCTGCGCGGTCAGCCTGCTGATCGCCGCCGACATCAGCATGTGGGTGACGCTGGCCTTCCCGGCCTGGGTGCTGGTGGTGAGCCTGCTCGCGTTGGTCCGCGCAGGCGTCATCGACCTGCATCGCCACGAAGACGACATCACACCAGGCGCAGCACCGACGCCGGACAGATCTTGACGGCCTCGCGGGCGTGGTCCTCCTCGGACTCGGGCACGTCCTCGGTGAGCAGCACCACGATCCCGTCGTCGTCCTGATCGAACAACTCCGCCGAGATCATCACGCAGTTGCCCGACGCGATGCAGACGTCGCGGTCGGCTTCGAGTTTCATCGGTTCGTCACCACCTCACTGCCAACGACCGTAGTCCGTAGATGAAGTGGAACGAGCGGAACGCGACGTCCGCGAACTCCTCGGCCAGCAACAGGTTCGGGAAGCGGCGGAACAGGGCGGGCCAGGCGATCCGCATCTCCATCCGCGCCAGCGGGGCACCGAGGCAGTGGTGCACGCCGTGACCGAACGCCAGATGGCCGGGTGCACCGCGACGGATGTCGAGAGTGTCGGGCGCAGAGGTGAATTCGGGATCCCGGTTCCCCGACGGCAAGGAGGCGAAGACGAGTTGACCGGCGGCGATCGGCACTCCCGCGACCTCGACGTCGGTGGTAGTGATCCGCGGTATCGAGGTGTGCACGATCGACAGCCACCGCAGCAGTTCCTCGACGGCCGGGCCGACGGCGTCCGGATCGTCCCGCACGGCGGCCAGCTGGTCGGGGTGGCGCAGCAGAGCGAGGGTGCCCAATCCCAGCATGTTCGACGTGGTCTCGTGCCCGGCGAGCAGCAGCAGCCCGGCGATGCCGACGAGCTCGTCGTCCGTCAGTTCGGCGCCGTGCTCGCGGACCAGCATGCCGAGGATGTCGTCGCCGGGATGCCGTCGGGCGCGGGCCACCAAGGACAACATGTACTCGCGGCCCTGCCGCTGCATTTCGAGGCGCTCGGGAATCGGAAGCGAGAGGTCGAGCTGGCGTCCGGAGCGCTTCTGAAAGTCGGCACGATCCTCGTAGGGCACGCCCAGCAGTTCGCAGATCACCAGCGACGGGATGGGCAGCGCGAACGACTCGACGAGGTCGGCGGGCGCTCCAGCGGCCTCCATGGCGTCGAGGTGCTCGTCGACGATCTCGACGATGCGTGGCTCGAGTCGCTTCATCCGGCGGATGGTGAACTCGGCGGTGAGCATGCGGCGCAACCGCTGATGTTCGGGCGGGTCGAGCCCCAGCAGGTTGCCCGCGCGGGCGCTGGCCTGCTCCTCCTCCGGCAGCACGGGTGCGCCGGGCAACACGAACCCTGGCGGGCGCCCGTTGGAGAAGTGCACGTGATCGGCCAGCACCGCCTTGACGTCGTCGTGCCGGGTGACCAGATGCACCTGCATGCCAAAGGCGTTGACGACGGTGGTGACACCGATGCCCTCCCGGATCTCGCTGAGCTCCGCGGTCGGGTCGAAGGCGTTGCGTCGCATGTGCACCGGTGGCAGCGAGGGGCGCCCCGCGCGGAGCGCGGCATTCGGTGTGCTCATGCCGTCGACGGTACCGACGGTTTCGGGATGCGGTAC
>JAVRPF010000602.1:0-2580 GCA_032162385.1 Mycobacterium sp. | reverse complement strand
CAACCTGTGGGACCTCTGGGAAAACAGCGTAAGTCACCGTCCGCGCGTGCCAGGAGGCGCCGGCGGCTGGAAGAATAGTGAACGCAACCGACTATCAAGTGGAGGACTGGCGATGCCGCGTACCGATAACGATTCCTGGGACATCACTCAGAGCGTGGGAGCCACCGCGCTCGGCGTGGCGGCGGCCCGCGCTGCGGAGACCGAGAGCGAGAACCCGCTCATCTACGACCCGTTCGCCCGTGTCTTCGTCGACGCCGCGGGGGAGGGCATGTGGAGCCTCTACGCCGATCCCGCGCTGTTGGCCAAGGCGGTCGAGATCGAACCCGATGTGCGCACGCGGATACAGCTGATGGTCGACTTCATGGCCACCCGAACGGCGTTTTTCGACGAGTTCTTTCTCGGTGCGGCCGACGCCGGCGTCCGGCAGGTGGTGATCCTGGCTTCCGGTCTGGACGCCCGCTCGTGGCGGCTGCCGTGGCCCGATGGCACCGTTGTGTACGAACTAGTCCAGCCGAAGGTGCTCGACTTCAAGACGGGCACGCTAAAAAAGCACGGCGCCGATCCCACTGCGGAATTGGTGACCATACCGATCGATCTGCGTCAGGACTGGCCAAAAGCATTGCAGGATGCCGGATTTGATGCTTCGAAACCGAGCGCCTGGTCCGCCGAGGGGTTGGTGCGGTACCTGCCGGCACAGGCCCAGGATCTGTTGTTCGAGCGCATGCATTCGCTCAGCGCGCCGGGCAGCTGGCTGGCTTCCAATGTCCCCAGCCAAGGCTTTACCGATCCCGAACGGGTACGGCGGCAGCGTGAAGACATGCAGCGCATGCGCGCGACGGTCGCCAAGCTGGTCGACACGGAGATAACGGACTTCGACGACCTCTGGTATGCGGAAGAGCGCACACCGGTCGACGAATGGCTGCGTGAACATGGCTGGGAGGTGGCGGCGGTAACCTTCCCGGAGCTGATGGCTCGCTATAGCCGCAGCCTGCCGGCAGACGGCGACGATGGCATGCCGCCCACCATGTACGTGTCGGCGCAGCGACGCCGCTAGGGCGTGATGACGATCCGCTCCCCGCTGTCGGTGTCGTTCCACGCGGCTTCGACGTCGGCGAGCGGCACCGCGCGGGCATCGAGTTCGAAACCCCCATTGCTGATTTCGGTGGCGATGGCGGGTAGCTCGGCCAGGATGTCGCGGGTCGGGACCGAGCCCTGCCCGCTGCCGACGATCTGCAGGCGGACAGCACGCAGTGCCGCGGAGAAGATTTCGGCCGAAGCGCCTGCGACGGAGCCGATTTCGATCCAGGTGAGCGGCTTTGCGCGATCGGACCGGTGGGTGCCGATACCGGCCATCGCCCCGGCGGTGATCGGACCCCAGAGATAGTCGATCACGACGTCGACGTCACATGCCGCCTGAGCGAGATCGCCTATCGCAGTGTCATTGCCGAGTTGAATGACGGTGTCGGCGCCCAGCTTGAGAAGGGCCGCGAGCCGCGCAGCGTCGCGTCCGGCTCCGATGACATGGCCGGCGCCAAGGTGTTTGGCGACCTGCACAGCCATGCGACCTGAGCTTCCGGTTGCGCCGAGGATCAACACCGTTTGACCGGGCTCGAAGTCGATGCGCCGGCGAAGGGCGATCCACGCGGACATGACGGGGTTCATCGCCGCGGCCACCAGGATGGGGTCGGTGCCGTCGGGAAGCGCGACACTGCGACGTTGGTCGATGACGGTCTGCTCGGCCATCGCGCCCATGGTGGTGTCGGGCAGGATGAAGTAGCGGATCGTGCCGTCGGGCGCGCGGCCCACTCCGTCGATGCCGGGGACCAGAGGTAGTGCCCCGGAGCTGGTGTAATGCGACCCGTCGGCCTGAGAGCGCACTCGCGGATGCAGGCCGGAGGCGATGACGTCGACCAAGACCTCATCGTCGGTTTGCGTAGTGGCGCTGGGGAACTCGCGATAGGCCGGAGGCCTGTCGAAAGTGGTGACGACGGCTGCGTGCATGGCGGTTCTCCTCGGCGAGACGGGCGCAAATGTAGATGGTAACACGAACTATATTAGATGGTAGTGCGAACTGTTTCAAGGTATGATTCATGGCATGGAGATGGTCGACGACCTCAGGGACCACCTCGTCCAGGTGTCATTCGGAGTGATCGCGGTGTTGAGCCGTGTCGCCGCCGAACATGATTTGTCGCTGACTCAACTGCGGGTGCTGGGGATACTGCGTGATCGCGAACCCACGATGGCTGAACTTGCGACGTATCTCGGACTGGAACGCTCGACCGTCAGCGGGCTCATCGACCGCGCGGTGCACCGTGGACTGGTTCGAAAGACCACCGACGCCGTCGACGGCCGTTCGGTGCGGGTCAGTCTCACCGGCAAGGCGCGGCGACTCGAGGTGCGGGTCATCGCCGAGATCGGTGAACTGATGGCGCCGATGACAGGCGGGCTCAACGTCGGTGAACAGAACCGGCTCAACGCGCTATTGGCCAAAGTGCTTGAGCGCTAGGGTCGCCCTTCTGCACCGGCCGGCCGCCGAAATCACGGCGCCCGCAGCGTTCAGACCCTCGTTTTGGAGCGCCG
>JAVRPF010000601.1:0-4428 GCA_032162385.1 Mycobacterium sp. | reverse complement strand
TCGCGGCTGCGGCGCCCATGCCCTGCAGCCCCCGGGCCACGCCGAGCACGGCGATGTTTGGCGCGAACAGGCACACCAGCGACGCCAGCATGTGCAGCACGATGCCTGCCATCAGCGGCCTGCGGCGGCCCAGCGAGTCCGACAGTGGGCCGATGACGAGCTGACCCAACGCCAGGCCGGCCAGCGTGCCGGTCAGCGTCAACTGAGCCACCGACGACGACACCGACAGTTCGTCGGCGATGCGCGGCAGGGCAGGCAGGTACATGTCGATCGTCAGCGGGCCCAACGCGACCAGCAGACCGAGCACCACGATCATTCGGGTCCTACTGGGCGCGGGGCGGGTATCTACTGCCACGGTTTCTGCGCTCCTGAGGTCCACGTTGGGCGATGATGCCATGAAAATCATTAGCACCGCGTATCAATATTTTCTTCCCGAGCGGGCCTGCGATGACCGAACCGTGACCGCCGTCACCGTCGGGCACCCCACGACGACCGGCGATCGTTGTACACGCAGTAGCCTGAGAACCAGGTTGCACGCCACAGGGAGGCCCAACGAATGAGCGCTCGTTCCAGCGCCAAGAGCCGAGTTCCAGCGGTCGGCAAGGACTCAGCCGACCACCCGAGCGCAGCGGCCCGGGCACTGTCGCAGATCATCGAACGCGGGGCGCGCGTGCAGGCGCCCGCCGTCACGGCCTATGTCGAACGACTCCGGGAGCACGACCCGGAAGCGACGCCCGCCGAGATCGTCGGCAAGCTCGAGAAGCACTACCTCGCCGCGGTGATGGCCAGTGGCGCCGCCGTCGGTTCCGCCGCTGCCTTCCCGGGTATCGGTACGCTCGTCGCACTGTCGGCGGTGGCCGGCGAGACGGTGGTGTTCCTGGAGGCGACGGCGGTCTTCGTCCTCGCCGTCGCGGAGGTCTACGGCATCCCCGCCGACCACCGGGAGCGCCGCCGCGCCCTGGTGCTGGCCGTCCTGGTCGGCGAGGACAGCAAGCACGCCATAGCTGATCTGCTCGGAACCGGCCGGACCAGCGGCGCGTGGATAGCCGACGGCGCGGCATCGCTGCCGCTGCCCGCGGTCTCCCAGCTCAACTCGCGGCTGTTGAAGTACTTCGTCAAGCGCTACGCCCTCAAGCGCGGGGCGATCGCATTCGGCAAGCTGCTGCCCGTCGGCATCGGCGCCGTCGTCGGCGGCGTCGGAAACCGGATGATGGGCCGCAACATCGTTGCCAACGCCCGCCAGACGTTCGGCAGCCCGCCGCCGCGCTGGCCGTCGACGTTGCACGTGCTGCCGGCACCGCAGCAGTAGCCGGGACGGAAGTGCCCCGCACGACGAACACAAGGATCACAAGCCCGTTGCCGTGGTCTGCTCCGGCCCCGGGGGATAGCCTTTATTCGGCGCAAGCGCGGGTAACCGCAAAGAAGAAGTCAGCGAGCGAACACCACGCTCGCCGGGGCAGAAGGAAACGAGGCGAGTAGCTGCCGTGAGCAGTTCACCTTCACCATTCGGACAGAACGAGTGGCTGGTCGAGGAGATGTACCGCAAGTTCCGAGAGGATCCCTCGTCGGTGGATCCGAGTTGGCACGAGTTCCTCGTCGACTACTCCCCCGAACCGGCCACGGACACAACGGCTTCTAACGGCAACGGACAGCCGACCGCACCGCCGACGCCTTCCCCCGCCCCGGCCGCGACGGCGCCCACCCCCGCCCCGACACCGGCCGCATCAGCAGCACCCGAACCCGCCAAGCCGGCACCCGAGCCCGCCAAGGCCAAGGCCGCCGCCGGACCACCCCCAGCCCAGGGCGACGAGTCGGCGGTGCTGCGCGGCGCTGCGGCCGCGGTCGTCAAGAACATGAATGCGTCGCTGGACGTGCCGACGGCCACCAGCGTGCGGGCCATCCCGGCCAAGCTGTTGATCGACAACCGCGTCGTCATCAACAACCACCTCAAACGCACCCGCGGCGGCAAGGTCTCGTTCACCCATCTGTTGGGTTACGCGATCGTGCAGGCGATCAAGAAATTCCCAACCATGAATCGCCACTTCGCCGAGGTCGACGGCAAGCCGAACGTCATCACGCCGGCCCACACCAACCTGGGTCTGGCGATCGATCTGCAAGGCAAGGACGGCAACCGCCAGCTCGTCGTGGCGGCCATCAAGCGTTGCGAGACAATGCGTTTCGGCCAGTTCATCGCCGCCTACGAGGACATCGTGCGCCGGGCGCGCGACGGCAAGCTGACCGCCGAGGACTTCGCGGGCGTGACGGTCTCGCTGACCAACCCGGGCACCATCGGCACCGTGCACTCGGTGCCGCGACTCATGCGTGGCCAGGGCGCGATCATCGGCGCGGGTGCCATGGAGTACCCGGCGGAGTTCCAGGGCGCCAGCGAGGAGCGGATCTCCGAGCTCGGCGTCGGCAAGCTGATCACCCTCACGTCGACCTACGACCACCGGATCATCCAGGGTGCGGAGTCGGGCGACTTCCTGCGCACCATCCATCAGCTGCTGCTGTCCGACGACTTCTTCGACGAGATCTTCCGCGAGCTGGGCATTCCCTACGAGCCGGTGCGCTGGCGCATCGACAACCCCGACCCGATCGTCGACAAGAACGCACGGATCATCGAGCTCATCGCGGCGTATCGCAACCGCGGCCACCTGATGGCCGACATCGACCCGCTGCGGTTGGACAAGACGCGCTTCCGTAGCCACCCGGACCTCGACGTGCTCACCCACGGGCTGACGCTGTGGGATCTGGACCGGGTGTTCAAGGTCGACGGGTTCGCGGGCGCCGAGTACAAGAAGCTGCGCGACGTGCTTTCGGTGCTGCGCGACGCATACTGCCGCCACGTCGGCGTGGAGTACACCCACATCCTCGAGCCCGAGCAGCAGCGCTGGATTCAGGAGCGCGTCGAGGTCAAGCACGACAAGCCGACCGTCGCCGAACAGAAGTACATTTTGAGCAAGCTCAACGCGGCCGAGGCGTTCGAAACCTTCCTGCAGACCAAATACGTTGGGCAGAAGCGCTTCTCGCTCGAAGGCGCCGAGACCGTCATCCCGATGATGGACGCGGTGCTCGACCAGAGCGCCGAGCACGCGCTCGACGAAGTGGTGATCGGCATGCCCCACCGCGGTCGGCTCAACGTGCTGGCGAACATCGTCGGCAAGCCCTACTCGCAGATCTTCTCCGAGTTCGAGGGCAATCTGAACCCGTCGCAGGCACACGGCTCCGGTGACGTGAAGTACCACCTCGGCGCGGGCGGCAACTACCTGCAGATGTTCGGCGACAACGACATCGACGTGTCGCTGGTGGCCAACCCGAGCCACCTCGAGGCCGTCGACCCGGTGATGGAGGGCCTGGTCCGCGCCAAGCAGGATCTGCTCGACAAGGGCGATGGCCCGGAAGGCTTCTCGGTGGTGCCGATGATGCTGCACGGCGACGCGGCGTTCGCCGGCCAGGGCGTGGTGGCCGAGACGCTGAACCTCGCGCTGCTGCGCGGGTACCGCACCGGCGGCACCATCCACATCGTCGTCAACAACCAGATCGGCTTCACCACGTCACCGCAGGACTCGCGCTCCAGCGAGTACTGCACCGACGTCGCGAAGATGGTCGGGGCGCCGATCTTTCACGTCAACGGCGACGACCCCGAGGCCGCTTCGTGGGTAGCCCGGCTTGCCGTGGACTTCCGTCAGCAGTTCAAGAAGGACGTCATCATCGACATGCTGTGCTACCGCCGTCGCGGGCACAACGAAGGTGACGACCCGTCGATGACGCAGCCGTACATGTACGACGTCATCGACACCAAGCGCGGCGTCCGCAAGACCTACACCGAGGCACTGATCGGTCGTGGCGACATCTCGATCAAGGAGGCCGAGGACGCCCTGCGCGACTACCAGGGCCAGCTCGAGCGGGTGTTCAACGAGGTCCGCGACGTCGAGAAGCACGACATCGAGCCCAGCGAGTCGGTCGAGTCCGATCAGCAACTGCCCGCGAAGCTGAGCACCGCCGTGGACAAGGCACTGCTCGCTCGGATCGGCGACGCGCACCTGGCGGTGCCCGACGGCTTCACCGTGCACCCCCGCGTCAAGCCGGTGCTGGAGAAGCGGCGCGAGATGGCCTACGAGGGCAAGGTGGACTGGGCCTTCGGCGAGTTGCTCGCGCTCGGCACACTGGTGGCGGAGGGCAAGCTGGTGAGGTTGTCCGGGCAGGACACCCGCCGCGGCACGTTCACGCAGCGCCACGCGGTGATCATCGACCGCAAGACCGGCACCGAGTTCACGCCGCTGGAATTGCTGACTCTCAGAGAGGACGGCACGCCGACCGGTGGCAGGTTCATGGTCTACGACTCGGCGTTGTCCGAGTACGCGGCAGTGGGCTTCGAGTACGGCTACTCCGTGGGCAACCAAGACGCAATGGTGTTGTGGGAAGCGC
>JAVRPF010000600.1:0-6908 GCA_032162385.1 Mycobacterium sp. | reverse complement strand
CGGGGTCGTCGTTGCCGCCGAGCTGCATCGCCGGATCGGCTACCTCCTCGGAGAGAAGCTCGTCCTGGCTCTCGTGGTCTCGGGGTTCCTTCCACTTCTCCGGCGGCGAGTAACCCTCGTCCAGGGTGTCGTCGACACCGCGGTCGATGAGGGTGTCCTCCTGGGACAGTTGGTCGTCGTCATCGGTGCTGTACAGGCCGGCCGACTCTTCGGGCGTCTCGGGGCTGCTCATCCGTCAACGATCTCACATCGTGACGTGGCACCCTCCTGGGCTCAGCGCGTGCACACCTACGATGAGTTTCATGAACGAGGATTTCGCCGTCGCTGACGTTCCCTTCACCCACGACCCCTGGGTGGCCGCGCGGGACCGCTACGACGGGATGCCGTATCGCCGTGTTGGAACGTCCGGTCTGCTTCTGCCGGCGATCTCACTCGGCCTTTGGTACAACTTCGGTGACAACCGACCGTTCGATACTCAACGCGAAGTGCTCCGCTACGCCTTCGACCGCGGGATTACGCACTTCGATCTCGCGAACAACTACGGACCGCCCTACGGCTCGGCCGAGGAGAACTTCGGCCGCATGCTGCGACGCGACTTCAAGCCGTACCGCAACGAGTTGGTCGTCTCCACCAAGGCGGGGTGGGACATGTGGCCAGGCCCCTACGGTCAGCTCGGTGGCCGCAGCTATGTGCTGTCCAGCCTGGACGAGTCGCTGGACCGGCTTGGACTCGATTACGTCGACATCTTCTATTCACACCGCATCGACCCGACGACACCGCTCGAGGAGACCATCGGCGCCCTCGACACCGCGGTGCGGGCGGGCAAGGCGCGCTATGTCGGCATCTCGTCGTACTCGGCCACCAAGACAGCCGAAGCGGCAGCGATCGCGCAGAGGTTGGGCACGCCGCTGGTCATCCACCAGCCGTCGTATTCGCTGCTGAATCGCTGGGTCGAGGGCGATCTCGTCTCCGAACTCAAGAACGCAGGCATGGGCGCGATCGCCTTTACAGCGCTCGCCCAAGGCCTGCTCACGAACCGCTATCTGGACAAGCCCGCAGCCGACATCGCGCGCGCCACCGAGCGCCCGACGTTCGATGACGACCTGGTGACCGGCGAGGTGCACGAGCGGCTGCAGGGACTCGCCAGAATCGCCGAGGGTCGCGGCCAGTCGTTGGCGCAACTGGCGCTGGCCTGGGTGCTCCGCGACGCGACGGTCGCGTCCACTCTGGTCGGCGCATCCAGCGTCGCGCAGCTGGAGGAGAACCTCGGCGCCCTCGACAATTTGGAGTTCAGTGCCGAGGAACTCAGCGAGATCGACCGATACGCGTCAGATTCCGGCATCGACCTGTGGCGGGAGAGCTCCGACCTGTAGTCGAACGGAAGCAGCGTCGTGAAGGTCGGCGACACCGTGAGCCTCGCCGTCGATCGGCTCCTCCTTGACTGCGACGGTGTCCTCGTCGACTCACACGACGCCGCTGCGGCCGCCTGGAATCTATGGGCCAAGCGTTGGGCCCCCAACTTTGACTTCCACCGCGACATCGAACTCGGGCGACGGATCAATGACGTGGTCGCCGAATTGGTCAGCACACCGAGCGATGTCGCCGAGGCCGCCCGCGAACTGACACGGCTGGAGTTGGAGCACGCGATCAACGTGGAGGCCATCCCGGGAGCACGGCAACTCCTCGATTCCAGCCCCGTGGGAAGCTGGGCAGTGGTCACCTCGGGCGGTCGCGCAATCGCCACCGCTCGCATGGCGTCAGCCGGTCTACCGCCGGCACCCATACTCGTCACGAGTGAAGACGTGAAGAACGGAAAGCCCTTCCCCGATCCGTACGTCCTGGCCGCCCAGCGCCTGCGAACTCCCCCGCGATGCTGCGCCGTGTTCGAGGATGCACCCGCGGGAATCACTTCGGCGCGTGCGGCCGGGGTGGCGGCCATCATCGGAGTCGGTGCCAACGCGTGCACTTCCGAGGTGACGCTCGCGGTCGCAGACCTCAGCGGCGTCCGCTTTGACGGACACGAACTGCGAATCGACCCGAGCACAATCCTCGGCGTGTAGCCCGTAACGAGCCGCTAGACGAGCGGCGTCAGGGCCTCGGCGGGGGTGATGGTGACCGGACGGTGAGGGTCGGGCACGCCGAGCAGCGTGCCCTCGTGCTCGACGGCGGTGGCGCCGAAGCGCAGGGCGTTGGCGAAGGCGTCGGCAGTCGTCGCGCCGGCATGCAGGGCGGCGAGCCAACCGGCGAGGAGCGCGTCGCCCGCTCCGACGGTGTTCACGACGCGGCGCGCGGCCGCACGACCGTGCAGTGGCCGGGGTAGGTCGGCGTCGACGAGGAGGGCGCCGTTGTGGCCCAGGCTGATCAGCACGGTGCGCACACCGCGAGCAAGCAGCACCTGCGCCGCGTCGGCCACGTCGCCGAGTGTCGTGAGGTCGCGGTCTGTGACCTCCGCAAGTTCCTCGGCGTTGGGCTTCACCATGTGCGGCAGTCGGTCGCCGTACTGCGAAAGCACTTGCGTCAGAGCGGGTCCGGAGGAGTCGATGGCAACAAGCCGGCCGGTAGCCCTGGTATCGGCCACGGCGTCGGCGAACCGCTGCGGTGTGAACCCTCCTGGGAGACTGCCCGCCCAGACCACCCACTCACCAACGTCGCTGCCCGCCAACGTCGCTGCGTACAACGCGTCGACCTCGGCGTCCGACAGCTGCGGGCCGGGCTCGTTCACCTTGGTACTCAGCCCATCGCCCTCGATGAGCGAAATGTTGCTGCGCACCGCACCGGCGATCGCCACGTCGATGTGCTCGAGGCCGTGATCGTCGAGCAGCGAGGCGATCTCGCGACCGGCACTGCCCCCGACCGGAAGCACTGCGCGCACGTCAACCCCGACGCCGTGCAGTGCTAGGGCGACGTTCACGCCCTTGCCGCTCGGCTCCACCATCGTGGTGGAGGCCCTGTTGACGTTGCCGCGCGCGAACCGGTGCAGATGCAGTGTTCGGTCCAGGCTGGGGTTTGGCGTGACCGTTGTGATCATCCGGCCACCTCGACGGTGACATCCGCTGCCAGCAACCGCTCGCGTTGCTCGAGTGTGATGGCGTCGTCGGTGACGAGGACGTCGACGTCGGCCAGTGTGGCGTGCCTCGCGTGGCTCTCGCGGTCGAATTTGCTCGTATCGATGAGGAACACCCGCTGTCGCGCGGCTGCGAGCATTTCGTGCTTGACCCGGGCCTCCTCGACGTCCGGGGTGGTGAGGCCTCGGCCGAACGACAGTGCGTTGGTGCCGAGGAACGCCACGTCGACGTTGATCCCGGCGAGCGCGCCGATGGTGAGGGGTCCGACCCCGGCCATCGTCTGTGGTCGTATCCGGCCGCCGAGGCTGACGGCGGCGATGCCGCGCTGCAGCAGTGTGGCCAGTACCGGCACGGCATTGGTGTAGACGACGAGCTCACGGTCAGTCGGCAACAACTCGGCCAGTCTTGACGTCGTGGTTCCGGCGTCGAGGAGCACTGTGCCGCCGTCGGGCACGAAGCGCAACGCGTGCCGGGCGATGGCGAGCTTCTGCTCGGCCTGTTCGGTCCGCAAGGCGACGTTTGGCTCATCACGCTGGCGCTGGCCCGGGATGGCGCCGCCGTGCACGCGGCGCAACAGCTGGCGCACCTCGAGCTGAGCAAGGTCCTTGCGGACGCTCTCGGCGCTGACGCCGAAAAGCGCGGCCAGCCGCGCACTTTCGACGCGACGCTCGGTTTGGAGCAGGCGAAGCACCTCGGCCTGCCGCTCGTCGGCGAACCATGTCCGTTCCGGGCCCGTCGTCACCGAGCGCCCAGATATTCGTTGGGGCCGATCGCGCCGGCGGCGCGTGCGGCGAGTACCGCCGCGCCGAGCGCGCCGGCCTCCTCGACGGCCGAGACCTCGAGATGGTCGAACCGGGCGGCCTTCGCGCGCATTACTTCCTCGCTGTGCCGCCATCCGCCAGTGACGATGACGCGGGCCGCAGGCCCGACGACGTCGTCCATCGCACGGTGTAGCTCGAGCGCCTCGTCGGCGGCGGCCGCGACCACCGCCTTCCAGACCTCACCTGGCCCATCCGACGCGTGCTCGGCGTCGGCGTCGAGCTGGGCGAGCCCATCAAGTCCCACGCCGAGCCGCTCGAGCGCACGCTTCTGCGCCAGGCCGCCCTCGGTGCCGCCGAGCAGGCTCCAGTGGCCGGGCCGGATGCTCGGGTCGGTGGTGATGCCCGCGGCGGCCAACCGGGCGACGTCGGCACGGCTCGGCACGCTGGGAACGGTGCGCACTAGCGCCTCCGCTGTACCCGACGAATCCAACTCGTCGCCCGGTCCGACCGCGCGAGCGCCGAGTGCCGACGCCTGGTGGTCGTGACCGGCAAGCGTGAGCACCGCCCCGCGAAGCAGGGGGCTCACCGCCTCGGACGTCACCGTGCCGACCGGCGTGCCGGCCTGAACCAGCGGCGGCATGAGTTCGCGGCCGGCGCCTGACCAGGCCAGCGCCTCGCCCCACCAGTCGCCCTCCGCCACGTCGAGCCAGCCGGTGCGACCGGCCAGCGATAGCTCGATGACGATCTCGCCGCCGAGACTGCGCACCACCCAACCGCCCACGTCGAAGCGCATCGTGGCGGCACGGCTGGCCGGTTCGTGCTCCAGTAGCCAGCGATGCTTGGTGACCGCGAACTGGCCTCGCAGCGGCTTGCCCGCGATACCGCCGAACGCCTCGGCTCCCACCGCCTCGGCGAGGTCTGCGACCTCATCACCGTCACGGTCGTCATGCCAGGCGATCACCGGCGCCAGCGGCTTCTCGTGGGCGTCGGTGAGGACGCCGGACTCGCCCATGCTGGTGATGCCGACCGCGCGCACGGGCACGCCAGCCGCATCGGCGGCCGCGCTCAACGCGTCGAAGGCGCTGCGCCGCAGGGTCTCTGCGTCGGTTTGGGTGCCCTGTGGGCCGACGTTCCACGTGGTGGTGGCGCGGCCGGTGCCGAGTGCCGCGCCGTCCTCGCCGTAGACCACGGCCTTGCTGGACGTCGTTCCGACGTCGAGCCCGGCGAAGGCGGCCATCACACTCCTGCGGATTGCCATGATTGGGGTTCCGTGGATATGGTTGCGTATTGTTGGAAACGCGTCAACCCCCGCATCGATTGAGTAGGAGCACCATGTCGCTGGTCACGACCGCCGAACTGGTCCGCGATGCGCGATTGCGCGGCGGCGGCGTCGCGGCCTTCAACGTCATCACGCTCGAGCACGCCGAGGGCATCGTCGCCGGCGCCCAACGGTCCGGTCGTCCGGTGATCCTGCAGGTGAGCGAGAACACGGTGAAATTCCACGGCGGTCAGGTCCGTCCGCTGGCGGCCGCGCTCAACGCATTGGCGTCCGAAGCGGGGGTGCCGGTGAGCCTGCATCTCGACCACGCCGAAACCGCAGACCTGTGGCACCAAGCTCCGGGGGCCGGCTACTCCTCCGTGATGGTCGACTGCGGGTCGCTGCCCCACGAGCAGAACGTGGCCATCACAGCCGATGTCACCAAGCTGCTGCACGAGCATGGTCTGTCGGTCGAGGCCGAGCTCGGCTACGTCGGCGGCAAGGACACCCAGGTGACCAGCGCGCACGCGCCAGGTGTCCGCACCGACCCGCAGCAGGCCGCCGCATTCGTCACTGCGACAGGCGTCGACGCGCTCGCTGTCGCCGTCGGCAGCTCGCACGCCATGACGACGCAGACGGCCCAACTCGACCTCGACCTCATCGCCGCGCTGCGCGACGCGGTGCCGGTGCCGCTGGTGCTGCACGGCTCCTCGGGCGTGCCCGACGACACGCTGCGGGCCGCCGTCTTGGCGGGCATCGTGAAGGTCAACATCGGCACCGCGCTCAACGTCGCCTACACCGGCGCGCTGCGCGAGGCGCTCGGTGCCACCGCCACGGTCGACCCGCGGGCGCCGCTGGACGCCGCGCGCGCCGCGGTCACCGACACCGTGGCCAGGCTGGTCGACGTCGTCAGCCGCTGAGCGCGAGCAGACACAAAAGTGCCTGAAAACTAGCATTTTGAGGCACTTTTGCGTCTGCTCGGCAGGAGAAGGTCGGCAGGAGACGGTCAGCAGTTCGACTTGTACGCCGCCGTACCGCCCTCGCCGTCGAGGTTGTCCTTCGTGATGATGGTGAAGCCGGTTTGCACGTCCTTGGTGTTCTTGCCGCCATCGAGTGCAGTCACGGCCTCGTCGACACCGAATTTGCCGATCAGTCCGGGTTCCTGGGCGACGAGCGCCTGGACGGTGCCCTCCCGCAGCGCCTGGATCTGATTCGGGCCGGCGTCGAAGCCGACGATCTTCACCTGGCCGCTCTTGCCGGCCTGCTTGACGCCGGTGGCCGAGCCCTCGGCGGAGAACAGGTTGGCGGCGAAGACGCCGACGAGGTCCGGGTCCTTCTGCAGCTGCGCACCGATGAGCTGGGCGGCGGTGGCCGGATCGTCGTGGCTGTACTGCACGCCAACGTAGGTGAACTTGTTGTCGGCCTTGACGGCGTCCTCGAAGCCCTTGGTGCGAGCGTCGGTTGTCGAGATCCCGGGGTCGACACCCATCACCATGACCTTGCCGCCCTCGGGGTGCAGCGCCTTGATGGCGTCGAACGCCGCCTTGCCACCGCCCTCGTTGTCGCTGGCGATCGCGGAAACGGCGAAGGACGGGTCATTCGTCGTGGTGTCGACGAGCACCACCTTGATCCCGGCCGCGGCCGCCTGCACCAGGGGCTGCTGCATGGCCTGGACGTCGGTCGGTGCGACCAGCAGCGCGTCCGGCCTGCTCGCGACGATGGAGTCCACGATGGGCTTCTGCAGCGTCGGGTCGAACTTCTGCGGGCCTTGGGTGTTCACGGTGACGCCGAGCTTGGCCGCCTCCTCCTGCGCACCGCACTGCA
>JAVRPF010000599.1:0-9578 GCA_032162385.1 Mycobacterium sp. | reverse complement strand
GCAACAGCGCCAATGAGAACCAATTTGTGCCACACATTCATTAGTAAACTTTCCTCGCCCGGACCCTTCGGGCGATGCCTGAGGCACTGTACGCGGATCGTGCATCGGCGGGGATGGTTTGCTGAGTACCGAGGCTTTGAAGTGTTCTTCGGCCAGTCGCAATCACCACCTGCTCAAGACCTTCTACGCCGGACCAGGCGGGTGGAGTGAATGCCAGCTCGTCGACGGGACGATCGTCTTGACCTCACCGAGTGGTCGCGTCTACACGACCAAGCCGAGCGGCGGCCTGTTCTTCCCGCAGCTGGCACAGCCCGGCGAAGCACTTGCGCCGGCGGCGGCACCGCCAGTCGGGCCGGGCCGCACGCTCGCGATGCCCGTTCGCCAGCGAACCCGGGCTGCCGAGCGGGCGGCCCGAATCGAATGGGAGCGCGGCGTCAACCGCGCGCGCATCGAGGCCAATCCGCCGCCGTTCTAGTGCCAGGTTCGGCTCCCAGGCACTTCCCAGATTGCTCGTCCGTTGTCGAAGCATGAGCATTCCGCCATATGAGCCACCGAAGCCACCGTCGTCGTCGCCGGGCATCCCCAACACCCTGCTGTGTCCCAAGTGTGCCGGGTTGATGAAGACCTACGAGCGCAACGGCGTCCACCTTGAGCAGTGCGACACCTGCCGTGGGATCTTCCTCGACTTCGGTGAGCTCGAATCGCTGACTCAGATGGAGAATCGGTTCGTGCAGCCCGCGCCGCCGCCCGTCCAGCAGGGCTACGGTCAGCAGGGCTACGGTCAGCAGGGCTACGGCCAGCAGGGTTACGGGCAAGGCCCGGACTGGGGCCACCGCGGCAACCGGCAATACCGCAAGCAGGGCTTCGGTCGACTGTTCTTCTCCAGCTAAGCCATCCGCTCGCAGGCCGCGATCAGCAGCTCGTCGGGCTCGTTCGCGGCCGCGGCGACGACGGCCACCCGGGCCAGGGGTTCCAGCACTTGCCACGGATCACCCGCGGGCACCGCCGAACCGCCGGCCTTGCGGTAGCCGTCCAGGAATTCGTGCCAGTCGCCGTCGGGGAGCAGCCCGGCCGCCCAGAATCCGGCCGGGCGAGCCAAGTCGGCCGCCGGGTCGCCCACCCCGAGATCGTCGATGTCGATCAATACGGAGACGCCATCGAATTGGCCCAACTGACCGAGGTGAAAGTCGCCGTGCACCAACGTGGCTGGGCGCCCGGCCGCTGGCGCGGTGGTCAGACCCGCGGCCGCCCGGCGGATCATGTCGGCGTCGGGACCCTGACCAAGTCGTGCGAGCGCTCTGGCTAGTCGCGCCGGCCCACCGTGTGGCAGCGCGAAGCCGCCCGTCGGTTCGCGGAGCAGCAGCGCCAGCAGCCGTCCCGCCTCGGCCCACGGCAGGGCGTCGGGGTCGGGTGCCACGACCTCGACCCTTGGCCAGCGGGTCCGCCACCGGTCACCAACGGGTTCGGGCTCGAGGTTCAGCGGAGACAGCAAGGAGTCCGACCGGGCCGCGACCCGCAGGCGTTGTCTCAGTGCCTGCGGGTCGGTGCCCGGTCGATGCAACTTGGCGACGACGTCACCGTCGACGACGATGGCGGCGCCGGAGGGGGTGGTCAGCGCCTCGGCACGGCCAGCTGCGTCGCGACGTTGATCCGATTCCATGCATTGATGGTGACGGCCATCGCGATCACCTGTCCAAGTTCCCGCTCGGAGAACACCGCGGCGGCGCGGGCATACACCTCGTCGGGGACGTGGCCGTCGTGCAATTCGGTGATCGCCTCGGTCAGTGCCAGCGCGGACCGCTCCTGCTCGGTGAACAGGTCGCCGGCCTCCTGCCATGCGGCGATGAGCGCCAGGCGCTGCTCGGTCTCGCCGTGCTTGCGGGCGTCGGCGGTATGCATGTCGAGGCAGAACGCGCAGTGGTTGATCTGTGACGCGCGGATCTTGATCAGCTCGCCGATCGTGGGGTCGACGTCCTTGGCCGAAGCGGTGCTCAGCGTCATCATCGCGTCGTAGAGGTCGGGCGAGACCTTGTAGATGTTGATGCGGTCCGTTGCGGTCTTGGTGTCCAGTGTCTGCGTCATGGGCACAACGCTAGCCGCGAAAGAACCATGTTCATGGTTCAATTCTGAAGTGGTTTCATGGGCCAATTCGGGGAGTCGCGATCTACACCTGAACCTCGGGGAGGCCATCCGGCCAGGAACCCGGGGTGTCAGGGAGCTGCTGGTCAATGCTCTGCGCGACGCCGTGCGGTCGGGTCAGCTGGCCACTGGAACGATGCTGCCGCCGTCGCGCTCGCTGGCCGGCGACCTCGGATTGGCCCGCAACACGGTCTCGGAGGCGTACGCCGACCTGGTCGCCGAGGGCTGGCTGGCTTCGCGCCAGGGCGCGGGCACATGGGTGGTCAACACCCGCGACGTCCGGTCGCCGCACCGGCCACTGGGCACCCCCGGTCAGCCGACGCACAACCTGATGCCCGGCTCGCCAGACGTCGCGGCCTTCCCCCGCGCGGCGTGGCTGGCCTCGGCGCGCCGGGCCCTGACCGCGGCGCCCAACGAAGCGCTGCGCAACGGCGACCCGCGCGGTCGACCCGAACTCCGGCAGGCATTGGCCGAATACCTCGGCCGCGCACGGGGTGTGCGCACCTCCCCCGACGCCATCGTCATCTGCGCAGGCACCCGCAACGCCGTCGAACTACTGGCCCGGGTGTTCTCCGCGCACGGGCCGATCGCGATAGAGGCATACGGCCTGTTCATCTTTCGCGAGGCGATCGCCGCGATGGGCGTGCCGACCACGCCGATCGGCATTGACGAGGACGGCGCCAGGGTCGACGAACTCGACCGGATCGAGGCGGCGGCCGCGCTGCTGACACCCGCCCACTTCTTTCCGCATGGCGTGCCGTTGCACCCGGCACGACGGACGGCGGTGATCGAATGGTCCCGCCGCACAGGCGGATACGTGCTCGAGGACGACTACGACGGTGAATTCCGCTACGACCGCCAGCCGGTCGGCGCCGTACAGGGTCTTGACCCGCAGCGGGTGGCCTACCTCGGGTCGGTCAGCAAGAGCTTGTCGCCCGCCCTGCGGCTCGGCTGGATGGCGCTGCCCGACGACCTCGTCGAACCCGTCATCGCCGCCGCGGGCGGCCAGCAGTTCTACGTCAACGCCATCGACCAGCTGACCATGGCCGACTTCATCACCAGCGGTCAGTACGACAAGCACATTCGCCGGATGCGCAACAGCTACCGCAGGCGCCGCGACGCCCTGGTGCGACGGTTGCAGGAGTTCGACGTCCGCATCAGCGGCCTGTCAGCGGGCCTGCACCTGCTGCTGCTGATGCCCGACGACACCGAACACGAGGTGTTGCGGCGCGCGGGTGAGGCGGGCATCTCCCTATCGGGATTGTCGCGGCTGCGCCATCCGCTGGCTGGTTCGGACGTCCCCGCCGTGGACGGGCTGGTGGTCAACTTCGGGGCGCCCGCCGATCACGCGTTCGGCGCAGCGGTGGACGCGTTGTGCAGCGTCCTCGAGGCCAGCGGGCTGAGGTAGGCAGCGCGACGGTAAATTGCCACACGTGAGCGATGACAGGGTTCGTGTGCGGATCGGCGCCAATGGTGTGGCGACGGTGACCATGGTTCGCGCCGACAAGCACAATGCGCTCGACCAAGCGATGTTCGAAGGGCTGATGCACGCAGCCGAACAGTTGGCCGCCAATGCGGCGGTCCGTGCGGTCGTGTTGCATGGCGAAGGCAAGAGTTTCTGCTCTGGCCTGGACATCGCGAGCTTCATGACCGGACAAGGCGGTACGGACGTCCTGCTCGTCCGCGACGACGACCGGCTGGCGAATTTCGCTCAGCGAGTGGCGTACGACTGGTCACTGGTGCCGGCACCGGTGATCGCTGCGATTCATGGCAACTGCTTCGGCGGCGGTCTGCAGATCGCGCTCGGTACCGATATCCGGATCTCCGCGCCGGACGCGAAGCTCTGCATCATGGAGGTCAAGTGGGGCCTCGTACCCGATATGGGCATCACGCAGACGCTGCCACGGCTGGTACCCATCGATGTCGCGAAAGAGCTGACGTTTAGCGGCCGCATCGTTTCCGGCAGTGAGGGTTCCGCGCTCGGGTTGGTCACACGCACAGCAGAAGATCCGCTTGCCGCGGCGCTAGCGCTCGCCGATGAGATCGCCCAGAAATCCCCCGATGCCGTCCGCGCCGTGAAGCGCCTCTACGACGAGACCTGGGCCAGTAACGACAGTGCGGCTGCCCTGGTGCTCGAGACCGACCTGCAGGTCGGACTGATCGGCAAGGCCAACCAGATCGCCGCCGTCACAGCCGGAATGTCGGGAGCCCCGCCGGCATTCGTCGACCCGGCTTAGCGTGGTCAGCCCGCGGCAGTCTTGACCGCCACGGCACCGGTCGGGACTGCCGGGCCTCTTGCGGTGACGAGGGTGGGCCGACGAGCTCGAGAAGCCCGCCAGCGCGGGAATGTCCCTTGGCGGCAGCGACTTTGCGCATGCGCATGCCAGCATCGCGCCGGTTGGAGGGCAGGTGAGATAGCGATCTCGCTTCTGGGTACCCCCTGAATGCGATACTGAAGTCAGCACCTCGCCTCGAACCTCGCCGCGTCGTGCTCAATCGAGGCGAGTGATGTAGATGGTCAGCGTGTCGGCGGTGCACTCGATGCGTGGAGTCCCGTGACGTCCACGTCACAGCAGTTCCTTGCCGCACTCGCCGAGTACCCCGACGGGGCACTCGGTCCGCGCGAACTGTGTGTTTCATGCGTAAAGGTGTTACCCGTGGACCGAGCGGCGCTCACGATCGGCGGCGCGTCGACGACGTGGGAGCCGTTGAGCGCCACCGACGAGACCGCGGCCCGCATCGAGGCGCATCAGGTCGTCACTGGCGAGGGTCCGGCCGTCGACGCGGCGGAGCGCGGGGGTCCCGTCCTGGTCGACGATATGTCATTGGAGTTCGACCGGTGGCCGGGTTTCACCACGGCTCTCGGACGCGACGCGTACGGCGCAATGTTCGCGTTCCCGCTACAGATCGGGGCGATCGCGATCGGTGTGCTCGATCTGTACCGGAACGAGCCGGTGCCCATCGAGCCCGATGAATTGACGGCGATGCTGGCGGTCGCCGACATCGTCACGATGGTGCTGATGTCCCGGCCGCCACTCGCTGACGTCGACGCCAACGCGGCGGACTCGTGGTGGACCCCATCCCCGTCGTCGAGCGAGATTCACCAGGCCACCGGCATGGTGGTGGCCCAGCTCTCCGCGCCCCCCCGCGTCGCGTACCTGCGACTGCGGGCACACGCGTTCGCCCAGGACAGGCCACTCACCGAGGTGGCACGCGAAGTGATCGAGCGGCGACTGCGCTTCGACCCCGACGATGACCCTTTGCCGGAACTTGCGAATTGACGATGATGGTGACGAAGAAGACGAGGAGATCGTGATGGACGGTCGTGAAGGCCCATTGGTACAAGCCTTCGTAGCGTTGGCGGACACCCTGGTCGACGACTACGACGTGGTGGAATTCGCTCAGGAGTTGGTTGAGGATTGCGTCTCGTTGCTCGACGCCGACTCCGCCGGGCTGCTCCTCGCCGACCAGCGCGGTGGATTGCAGGTGCTCGCCTCCACCAGCGAGCAGACGCGGATGCTCGAACTGCTGCAGATCCAGTCCAACGACGGACCGTGCATGCGGGCCTACCGCACGGGTCAGCAGGTTCTGATCGACGATCTGCCCTCCGACACCGGCGAGTGGTCTGAGTTCGCCACCCGCGCCAGCCGCGAGGGCTTCGGCGCAGTGATCGCGATTCCACTGCGGCTACGCAGCGAGCGGATCGGCGCCCTGAACCTGTTCCGTAGGGAACCGGGCCTGATGTCCGACTCGGACCTGCTGGTGGCCCAGGCGTTGGCCGACGTGGCAACGATCGGAATCCTGCACCAGCGCGTGCTGACGCGCGGCGCCCTGGTCAACAGCCAATTGCAGACCGCGTTGAACAGCCGGATCGTGATCGAGCAGGCCAAGGGTGTGCTCGCCGAGCGGCAGGGGCTCGACATGGAACAGGCGTTCATCCAGTTGCGGACGATGGCACGGAACACCAACCGGCACCTCAGTGACACCGCGCGCACCGTCATCGACGACTCAAGCAGCGCTTTCTCGGCCGGTGACCCAACTGCCTGACCACGCCCACTCCGCGGGGCTAGACTCAACTTACTGTTGCTCCAGCCCCGCGGCGACGGCTTCGTAGCCGCTTGCGAGGGGGTCAGGCAGTGCAGGAACGACGCCAGCAACGACAGCCGACTGATCTGGCCGGGTACCTCCATCAGCTACCGGCACTCCTACTTCTGGACCGGCTACCCACCGCCGTGCTCGGCGTCGGACACCTCGGCGACATCGCCTACGCCAACCCCGCGTGCGCCGAGATGCTCGGCTACGCCGACGCCAAAACGGTGACCCGACTGCACCTGCCCGAACTACTTTTTGGGCACTCCGCCCTCACGCCCAGCGACTGTGTCAACACGCTGCGGACCGCCGCAGGCATCGTCGGTTGGAACCATGCCCAGGACTACGTGATTCGGACGATGATCTCGCCGCCGCTGCTCCTGCGTGATTCCGACCCGCTGCTCCTGATCAGCATCACCGACGTCACCGACTCGCTCTGGGAGAGCAAGCCGGCCTCGGGCGTTCACGAGACGATCGGCCACAGCCCGTAAGCTGCCCGGGTGGCCGAGCCTCCGATGTCGCCCGACCTGGGCCTGACCACACAGGTGTGGCGGTTCATCGTCACCGGCGGACTCTCCGCGATCGTCGACTTCGGCCTCTACGTGCTGTTCCTGCGGCTCGGGCTGCACGTCAACGTCGCCAAGACGTTGAGCTTCATCGCGGGCACCACGACGGCCTATCTGATCAACCGCCGATGGACGTTCCAGGCGCCCCCGAGTAGGGCACGCTTCATCGCGGTCTGCGCGCTCTACGCCGTGACCTACGCCGTGCAGGTCGGCATCAACTACGCGTTCTACACGCTGTGGGATGACAAGCCATGGCGCGTGCCCGTCGCGTTCGTCATCGCCCAGGGCACCGCGACGGTGATCAACTTCGTGGTCCAGCGTGCAGTGATCTTTCGGTTGAAGTGACGGCGACCGGTACCCTCTTGCTCTGATATGTCTACCCAGCCTCACGCCGCCCTCCCGCTCAAGCCGCGCGCCCTCACCGGGTTCGGCCGTACGTCTCCCACCGTGGCGCACGTGCTGTCCACACCCGATGTCGAGCTGATCGCAGCGGCCGTCCGACAGGTGGCTGATGCCGGCTCGAGCAGCCCGTCACACTTGCGCCGCGGCATTGTGGCGCGCGGCCTCGGCCGCTCCTACGGCGACCACTCCTGCAACGGTGGCGGCGTCGTGGTGGACATGACCCCGCTGAAAACCGTTCATTCCATCTCCTCCGATACCGCGATTGCCGACGTGGACGCCGGCGTCAGCCTGGACCAGCTAATGAAGGCAGCGCTGCCGTTCGGCCTGTGGGTACCGGTGTTGCCGGGCACCCGGCAGGTGACCATCGGCGGCGCCATTGCCTCCGATATCCACGGCAAGAATCACCACAGCGCAGGCAGCTTCGGCAATCACGTGCTGTCGCTGGATCTGTTGATGGCCGACGGCGAGGTGCGCACCTTGACCCCCGACGGTCCCGAGAGCGAGCTGTTTTGGGCCACCGTCGGCGGAAACGGCTTGACCGGCATCGTCGTTCGTGCCCGCATCGCGATGACGCGGACCGAGACGGCGTACTTCATCGCAGACGGTGTCGGAACCACGGACCTGGACGAGACAATCGCCGTCCACCTCGATGGCAGCGAGGCCAACTACACCTACTCCAGCGCCTGGTTCGACGCGATCAGCCCACCGCCGAAACTGGGACGGGCGGCGGTGAGTCGCGGAAGTCTTGCGAGACTGGACCAATTACCTGACAAGCTGGCCAAGAATCCGCTGAAATTCGATGCCCCGCAGTTGTTGACAATTCCGAACATCTTCCCGATCAGCGCGATGAACAAACGGTCATTCAGCATGATCGGCGAGGTGTACTACCGGCTCGGCGGTACCTATCACGACAAGATCATGAATCTGTCGCAGTTCTACCACATGCTCGATTTAGTCAGCGGTTGGAATAACGCCTACGGACCAGCAGGTTTCGCACAGCATCAGTTCCTGGTGCCCCCGGACGCCCTCGACGAGTTCAAGGCGATCATCCGGTGGATCCAGACCAGCGGCCAATACTCGGCACTCAACGTCTTCAAACTGTTCGGCCCGGGTAACCGTGCGCCGCTGAGCTTTCCGATGGCCGGGTGGAACGTGGCAATGGACTTCCCCAACAAACCCGGCGTCAACGAGTTTCTCAACGAGCTCGACGACCGCGCCATGGAATTCGGTGGACGCGTCTACACCGCCAAGGACTCCCGGGTGAGCGCCGAGAAGTTCCACGAAATGTACCCACGTATCGACGAGTGGATTGCGGTGCGCCGCAAGGCGGATCCACGCGGCGTATTCGCCTCCGATATGGCCCGCCGACTCGAATTGCTTTAGAAAGGCACAAGCGACACATGATTGACGCCACCGGAAACCCGCAGACCATCCTGCTGCTCGGCGGCACCTCCGAGATCGGCCTGGCGATCTGCGCGCGGTACCTGCGCAACGCGAACGCCCGGATCATCCTCGCCGACCTACCCACCGCCCCGGGCCGCGACGCCGCCGTCGCGCAGCTGCAGGCCGCAGGCGCCAAGTCGGTGGAAATGGTCGACTTCGACGCGGTCGACACCAAGAGTCACCCCGTTGTCATCGAATCTGCCTGGGCCAACGGCGATGTGGATGTCGCCATCGTCGCCTTCGGGCTGCTCGGCGACGCCGAGGAGCTCTGGCAGAACCAGGCCAAGGCGGTCCTCGTCGCACAGGTCAACTACACCGCGGCAGTCTCCGTCGGCGTACTGGTGGGCGAGAAGATGCGCGCACAGGGCTTCGGGCAGATCATCGCGATGTCCTCGGTGGCAGGCGAACGGGTGCGTCGCTCGAACTTCGTGTACGGCTCCACCAAGGCCGGGCTCGATGGTTTCTACCTCGGCCTCGGAGAGGCTTTGCGCGAGTTTGGTGTTCACGTGCTGGTGATCAGGCCCGCTCAGGTACGGACCAGCACCACCATCGAACATTGGAAGGCCACGGACAGCAAGGAGGCGCCGTTCACGATGAACAAAGAGGACGTCGCCGAGTTGGCGGTCGCCTCCGCCGCCAAGGGCAAGGAACTGGTGTGGGCCCCCGGGCCGGTGCGCTACCTGATGGCCGTGATGCGGCACATCCCGCGATCAATCTTCCGCAAGCTGCCCATCTGATGCGGGGCGCGCTGGCCGGTCCTGCGCGGGTTGCGGGCCGGATGGCGGGCGCCGCCGTCGTGGCGACGCTCATCGCGGTCGTCGCCCTGGCGGCGATCTCCCGTGTCGAGTGGCCGGCGTTCAATTCGAGCAACCAGCTGCACGCACTGACCACGGTCGGTCAGTTCGCCTGCCTGGCAGGGTTGTTCGCCGCCGGGTGGGC
>JAVRPF010000598.1:0-2815 GCA_032162385.1 Mycobacterium sp. | reverse complement strand
GAGGATGCCGCTGATGTCCAGCCTGGGGTTGAGCCGGTCGCGCACCTTGGCGACGGTGTCGGTCAGCAGTGCCAGCCCGCGCAGCGAGAAGTACTCGCACTCGGTGGGGATGATGACGCCGTCCGCGCAGGCCAGCCCGTTGACGGTGAGCAAGCCGAGGGACGGCTGGCAGTCGATCAGCACGTAGTCGTAGCGGTCCAGCACCGGATGCAGCGCCCGCGCCAGCGACTGCTCGCGGCCCACCTCATTGACCAGCTGGATCTCGGCGGCGGACAGATCGATGTTGCTGGGCACCAGGTCGAGGCCCTTCACCCTGGTCTTGATCAGTACCTCATCGATGGACACCCGCGGCTCGACCAACAGGTCGTGCACCGTGTGGTCCAGCTCGTAGTGCGGCACGCCCAGTCCGGCCGACAGCGCACCCTGGGGGTCGAGGTCGACCAGCAACACGCGTCGGCCGTACTCGGCGAGGCTGGCGCCGAGGTTGATCGTCGACGTCGTCTTGCCGACGCCGCCCTTCTGGTTGCACATCGCGATCACCTTGGCCGGCCCGTGCACGCTCTTGGGCTTCGGTTCGGGAATCACCCGGGGCGGACGTCCGGTGAGGCCGACGCCGTCGCCCGCGTCCTCGCTCATGCCGGACCGTCGCAGATCAGACAACCCACACCGATGGCGAACATCCGGAGAAGTCTAACGGTTGAGCAGGCCAGGAATGGCCAACCCGCGGGCAACGGGGCCGCCAAGTCCGCGGGTGACGAGCCTAGGCTGGTCATCATGAGCCTCAAGCAGCGCATCCCGTTTCTGCGACGGTCAGTCCTACGCATGGCGGTCGGGGCCCGCAACATGTCGACGACGGGTCAGATCGGCGACGGACGCGAGGCCGCCGCCGTTGACTACGTCCTCGCCAGCGCCAGCAAAGGCGACATCGACGACGTCCTGGGCACGATCGACAAATTCGCCTACGAGCAGTCGTTTCTGATCAACGTAGGTGACGAGAAGGGCGCGCTGCTCGACGCCGCCGTTCAGCGCGCCAACCCGAAGCTCGCCCTGGAACTCGGTGCCTACGTCGGCTACAGCGCGCTGCGGATCGCCCGCGCCGCGCCCAAAGCCAAGGTGTACTCCGTCGAAATGGCCGAGGCCAACGCCGCCAACGCGCGACGCATCTGGGAGCACGCCGGGGTCAGTGACCGCGTCACCTGCGTGGTCGGCACCATCGGCGACGGCGGCAGCACCCTGGACGCGCTGGCCGCGGCGCCAGGTTTCGGTGCCGAAGCCCTCGACTTCGTGTTCATCGACCACGAGAAGAGCGTCTACCTCACCGACCTGCAGAGCATCATGGACCGCGGCTGGCTGCACACCGGCTCGATCGTCGTCGCCGACAACGTCAAGTTCCCCGGCGCCCCGAAGTACCGCGCCTACATGCAGGAACAGCAGGGCAAGGCGTGGAACACCGTCGAACACGAGACCCACGCCGAGTACCAGACGCTGCTCCCTGACCTGGTGCTCGAGTCGGACTACTTAGGCTGACAGCTCGTCGGCGATCTCCCTGGCCACGCGTTTCGACAGCTTGGCCACCGTACCGATGAGCGACGGGCGAGCCAGATAACCGAGGAACCGCAGACCGTCGGCGGCGGGCTCGCCGCGCTTGGCCACCGGCATGCCGCGTTCGTCGAGAACACCCAGGTGCCCGACCAGATCTTCGAGGCCGTGCAGATAACCCGTCGCGCAGATCACGACATCCGGCCGGATCCGGCGCCCGTCCGCCAATGAAACGGTGTCGCCGTCAAATGCCTCTACGGTGCCGACGATTTCGATGGATCCGTCCCGGACGGCATCGATGACGTCGATGTCCACGAGCGTCGGAGCCAGGCCGAGCCGGGCCAGCCGACTGAACGGCCCCTCTTCGGGGATCGGCAACCCGACGTCGGTGAGATCCCCGAGGAGCCTTCGACGAGCGAATCGAACGATCGGGTCGGCGACCCGGGGCGGCGCGTGATAGAACGGCGTCGCGATCACATCGCCGGGAAGCCCCGCCGGACCACCCCGCAACATGATGTTGGGCGGCGTGCGGACGGTCAACCAGACCTTGGCCGCGCCGGCGTCGTCAGGTGGTGCGTGATCTCCATCCCGGACGAGCCGGATCCGACGACCATGACATGCTTGCCCGCATACGGCGTCGGGTTGCGGTACTCGTACGAGTGCAACAGTTCACCGGTGAAGCCGTCCATGCCGGGCCAGTCGGGGATGTGCGGTGAGTGCATGTATCCGGTCGCGACCACGACCTGCCGTGCATCGATGTCGCCCGCCGACGTCCGCAGCAGCCACCCGCCCGGCCCCGCGTCGAGCCGGTCCACCGCGGTGTTGAGCCGCAACTCGATGCCGTCCTGGTTCGCGTGCCGGTCGAGATGGGCGACGACCTGATCGCGGGTCGGGAACATCGGCGTTCCCTTCGGATACGGGCGACCGGGCAGGTGTGAGAAGGATCTGCCGGTGTTCAGCTTGAGTCGGTCGTAGCGACGCCGACACGAGGCACCCACCTCGGCGCGGTCGATCAGCAGCGGACGAACACCGCGGTCATGCAGGCTGAGCGCTGCCGAGATACCCGCCGGGCCCGCGCCGATGATCGCGACCTGCTGACGGCCAAAATCTACCGCGCCCGCGGATGCGCTCCGGCCCATACCTCGCGCAGCGCGTTGACCGTGACCATCGTGTAGATCTGTGTCGTCGTCACCGACGCGTGGCCGAGCAGTTCCTGCACGACGCGGACATCGGCGCCGCCCTCGAGCAGATGCGTCGCGAACGAGTGCCGCAGGGT
>JAVRPF010000597.1:0-2773 GCA_032162385.1 Mycobacterium sp. | reverse complement strand
CCGAGGAAGCCAGGCACATCTCGTTCGCGCACGAGTACCTGCGCAAGCGGGTGCCGCACCTGCCGAGGCGTAAGCGGTTCGCGTTGTCGATCTATGTCCCGCTGACGATGCGGATCCTGTGTTCGGCCATCATCGTGCCGCCGCGGGCGTTCTGGAAGGAATTCGACATTCCGCGCTCGGTTCGCAAGGAAGTGTTCTTCCGCTCGCCCGAGTCCCAGCAGATGCTGCGGGACATGTTCGGCGACGTCCGGATGCTCTGTCACGACACCGGTCTGATCAACCCGATCGCCAAGCTCGTCTGGCGGATCTGCAAGATCGACGGTCGGCCCAGCCGATTCCGCAGCGAACCACAGCGTCAACACGTAGTCGCCGCCGCATAGCGGGGATTGGCCGACTTCATGCCGCACGTCATCACCCAGTCGTGTTGTAGCGACGGGTCCTGCGTCTTCGCCTGCCCGGTTAACTGCATCCACCCGACCCCGGACGAGCCGGGTTTCGCCACGGCGGAGATGCTGTACATCGATCCCGCCGCGTGCGTGGACTGCGGAGCCTGCGTCTCCGCCTGCCCGGTCGGGGCCATCACGACCGTCTCGAAGCTGGCCGACACGCAACTGCCGTTCATCGAGCTCAACGCATCGTTCTATCCGGAGCGGCGGGCCGACGAGAAGGTTCCGCCCACCTCGAAGCTGGCGCCGGTGATGGAAGCGCCGGTGATCGGGCCGCGCTCCAGTGGCCCGCTGACCGTGGCCATCGTGGGGTCCGGACCGGCGGCCATGTACGCGGCCGACGAACTGCTCTCCCAGCGGGGGGTGCGGGTCAACGTCTTCGAGAAGTTGCCAACCCCCTACGGCCTGGTCCGCGCCGGCGTCGCGCCCGATCATCAGAGCACCAAGCGGGTGACCCGGCTGTTCGACAGGATGACGCGGCTGCCCGGGTTTTCGTTCTATCTCAACGTCGAGGTCGGTCGGCACGTCAGCCACGCCGAACTGCTGGCGCACCACCACGCGGTGCTTTACGCCGTCGGAGCGCCGAATGACCGTCGGCTCGACGTCGAGGGCTTCGGGTTGCCCGGCAGCGGCACGGCCACCGAGCTGGTGGCCTGGATCAACGGCCACCCCGACTTCACCGATCTGCCCGTTGATCTGAGCCACGAACGCGTGGTTATCATCGGCAACGGCAACGTAGCCCTCGACGTGGCACGCATCCTCACGAGCGACCCGGACGACCTCGCCCGCACCGACATCGCCGACCATGCCCTGGCCGCGTTGCGCGGATCGCCCGTGCGGGAGGTCGTGATTGCGGCGCGGCGTGGCCCGGCCCAGTCGGCGTTCACGCTGCCGGAGTTGATCGGCCTGACCTCGACGTGTGACGTGGTGCTACACGCGTCCGACCACGAACTCGTCGAGCGCGACCTCGCGGTCGAGCCGGATCCGTTGACCCGCAACAAACTCGAGATCCTCGCCAAGCTCGGCGACGCTCGGCAGATGTGGGAAGCGCCCGGCGCCCGGCCCCGGATCCGGTTGGCCTACCGCCTGACTCCGGAGCGTCTGCTCGGCGCGGATCGGGTGGCGGGCGTTGCCTTCACCGCGACCGGCACCGATGAGACCCAGATCGTGGAGGCGGGTTTGGTGCTGACGTCGATCGGCTACCGCGGCAAGCCCATTCGCGATCTGCCGTTCGACGACGACGCCTGCGTGGTGCCGAACACCGGCGGCCGCGTGGTGGACCCCACGTCGGGCGCACCGGTGCGCGGCGCTTACGTCGCAGGCTGGATCAAACGTGGACCGACCGGCTTCATCGGCACCAACAAGTCGTGCGCCGCGGAGACCGTGCACGAGTTGGTCGCCGACTACAACGACGGTCGGCTCCATGACCCCGTCGTGAAGCCGGCGGCGTTGGATCGCCTGGTCCGCGACCGCAGGCCCGAGGTGGTCGACGCCGCCGGATGGAAGGCGATCGACCGGGCAGAGATCTCCCGTGGCGGAGACGAGCGGCCGCGCAACAAGTTCACCGCGGTCCCTGACATGCTCGCCGCTGCGTCCTCCGCGCCCACGCCGCCGTTGGGGCGTCGACTGCTCGCGGGCTTTCGGCGCTAGGGGTCGTCTCGACCCAGCAGGACCGCCCGTACCAGGAATCCGTCGAGTCGACGGCCGATGACGGTGCCCACGGGAAGGTCGTCGGCAATGGCCAGCATAACGTCGGCGCGGGGCAACACTGACTCGATCACAGTTGCAGTGGTGGTGGCCCGGTGCGACGCCGCTCCCGCGAAGCCGCGACCGCAACCGCAACCTCCGTCGGGATCATTGCGGTCTCGACCGCACGGCTCCTGGATCCATACCAACTCACCTCTCGCCCTGGGTAAGCACGGTCGCGACCAGGATCTTCATAAATGTTGCTCCTTCAGTGAAATTGGTTAGAACGGTGGCTTGTCGTCGTCAGGCGTTGATGGTGGTGGCGGAGGGGGTCGCCAGTCGGCGGTGATGTGCTCGTCCTCGGGTGGATCGTTCACCCAGGTGCACCATGGACTGACGGACTTGCCGCCCTTGAGCACGTGGAGCGTCTTGCGCATGCCGTTGCGCCACTTGCGGTCGTCGACTTCCTGGCGCCGGCCCCGATTGACCTGCCGGGTATCCGCGTTGGGTGCGCGCTGAGCGTTGAGTTTGTTGCGCGCGAGCCCGGTACGTGCCGACTTCTCGCGGCGTCGACTGCGTTTTCGTGGCACCGGTTCGGCGCAGGCGGGGCGAAGCTGGGGAAAGAGCGCGGTGCCGGCTGG
>JAVRPF010000596.1:0-5947 GCA_032162385.1 Mycobacterium sp. | reverse complement strand
CAAGGGCTGGACGGGTCCTGGTGCCACCGCCGACGGACACGTCGTCGCGATCCTGGCCAACGTCCAGGACGGCGCAGCTGCCCGGTTGGCCCGTGAGACTCCGGCCGAGGGCGTCGGCCTGTTCCGCACCGAGCTGTGCTTCCTCAACCGCGACACCGAGCCCACCGTCGACGAGCAGGCCCAGATCTACGGTGACGTGCTCGACGCGTTCGACGGCCACAAGGTGGTCATCCGCACACTCGATGCGGGATCGGACAAGCCGCTGAAGTTCGTCGGCCACCCGGAGGAGGCCAACCCCGCGATGGGTGTGCGTGGCATCCGCATCGCCGAAGGCAACCCGGGCATCCTGACCCGGCAGCTGGAGGCGATCGCCGCGGCGGCGCAACGGACGGGCAGCTCGCCGTGGGTGATGGCGCCGATGATCGCGACGCCCGCTGAGGCGGAAGCCTTTGCCGCGCAGACCCGCTCGTACGGCTTGACGCCCGGCGTGATGATCGAGGTGCCCGCCGCCGCGCTACTGGCCGACCGCATCCTCTCCCACGTCGACTTCCTGTCGATCGGCACCAACGACCTGACCCAGTACACGATGGCCGCCGATCGGATGTCGGCCGAACTCGCGACCCTCACCGACCCCTGGCAGCCCGCGGTGTTGGCGCTGGTCGCCTCGGCGGCGAAGGCCGGTGCCGCGGTGAACAAGCCGGTCGGCGTCTGCGGCGAGGCCGCCGCCGATCCGCTGCTGGCCTGCGTACTGGTCGGCCTCGGGGTGACGTCGCTGTCGGCGGCCGCGGCGGCGGTCGCTGGCGTCGGCGCCAAACTCGCCCAGGTCACCCTCGCGCAATGTCGGGCCGCGGCCGATGCGGCATTGGCAACGGCCAGTGCCGGGGACGCGCGGGCCGCGGCGATCGTCGCCCTGACCTAGGGGCCACCCCTGGACGGCCAGCCACCCTGGGCGCGAGCAGACGCAAAAGTGCCTGTTTTGCGGCGTGTCGCGACACATTTGCGTCTGCTCGCGCAGAAAAGAGAGGGAGGGGCCAGGGCAGTGGGAATTAATCGGACTGTAGTCCGGTTACCTTGGATACGTTCCAAACAAGGAGGTATCGATGCCAGCCATCACCGCCGACACGCTCACCCTGCCCCGGGTCGCCGGACCCGCAGCCTCGGACACCGAACGCCCGGTGCGCTCCATCACCACCGGACCGCGCGGCTATGAGGGCGAGGGCTTCCCCGTCGTCCGCGCCTTCGCGGGCGTCAGCGCTGCCGACCTCGACCCATTCGTCCACATGGACCAGATGGGCGAGATCGAGTATCAGCCCGGCGAGCCCAGAGGCACCGACTGGCATCCGCATCGCGGCTTCGAGACCGTCACCTACATGATCGACGGCCGGTTCGCGCACCAGGATTCGCACGGCGGCGGCGGTCTGATCACCGACGGCGCCACCCAGTGGATGACGGCCGGCTCGGGCATTCTGCACATCGAGACCCCGCCCGCCGCACTGGTCGAGAGTGGCGGCACCTTCCACGGCATCCAGTTGTGGGTGAACCTGCCGAAGAAGGACAAGTTCGCCACCCCCAGATACCAGGCCATCGAGGGCGGCGAGGTCAAGCTGCTGTCGTCCGAGGATGGCGGAACGCTGGTTCGCATCATTGCCGGCGAGGTCGGCGACGAACGAGGACCCGGCTCTACGTACACGCCGATCACGTTGGCGCACGCGACCATCGAGCCCGGCGCGCGGGTGAACCTCCCGTGGAACCGCGACTTCAACGCGCTCGTCTACGTGTTGTCCGGCCGTGGCACGGTCGGCCCGGTGGCGCATCCGATCCACCAGGGTCAGCTCGCGGTGTTCGGTCCTGGCGACCGAATCTCGGTCGGCGCTGCGGAGGGCCAGGACTCGAACCGTCCTGCGATGGAGGTTCTGATCCTGGGCGGCAGGCCAATTCGCGAGCCCGTCTTCCATTACGGACCGTTTGTGATGAACTCCAAGTCGGAGCTGGTTCAGGCCATCGAGGACTTCAACGCGGGCAAGTTCGGCGTCATCCCGCCCAACGCGCTGATGCCGCACACCGCCGGTCGCTAGACGCGGCTGGCGACGGGCTCCACCGGCTCGGGGTAGAGCAGCTCCAGCTCGCCGAGATTCGCCGCGACGGTGACCAGTGGGAGGGCAGCCGATACCGACAGGGCGTCGCCGCCCGACTCGGCCCGCAGCGCCAGCACGAAGTCGTCGCTGATGGGTCCGTGCTCGGCGGTATTCGTGGCCCCGTCGAGGCGCTCGCAGATGGCCTCGGTGTGGGTCTCGAGTACCTCTCGTACCCGCGGGTAGGCCGCGAGCGGCGGCGGGACCACGTCGGCGATCAGCTCCGCCGCCGCGCGGACCCGGATGGCGCGGTTGGCGGATCGGATGACCGGTGCGCGCAGGTCCGTCGACCCGCCGTTCTCCGAAAGGTACTGGCGTACTGCGTCATCCAGCGTCCGGGATGCCGTCAACGCCTCGTGTCCGAGGGCGAACACGCGGTCGTTCGCCGCCTCGGATGCGCCCCGGTTGACGCGACGGACCGCGGCCCGCAGGTACGTCGCGCCCACCGCGCAGGCGGTGTCGATCGCCCTGGACACCGTCGCCGACGCGCCACGCGGCCACACCAATAGCGAGACCACGATCCCGACCATCGCGCCAACCACCACGTCCTCCACGCGGATCAGGCCCACGCTCCAGCCGGTCGGCACGATCACGTTGAAGATGATCAGCACCATCATGGTGAACATCGCCTGCCCGGCGATGAACGAGGCCACTTCGGGCACGTACGCCGAACCGAACGCGACGATCGGCAGCATGGTCCACATCACCGCGGGGTCAACGCCCATCAACTCGATGAACAACGCGCCCAGCACGAACCCGATCCCGGTGCCGGTGACGGCGCGCAGAACACGGGTGCCGGTGGTGAGCGCGCTACTGCGCAGCACCGACATGGCGCCCATAACCACCCAGAATCCGTGCTGGACCGGGAAGAGATGGGTGATCGCGACGGCGGACGCCAGACCGAGGCCGGTGCGCAGGCTGTTGCGCACCACCACCGCTCGCGTGGCGACGAAGCCGGCGGTCAGGTAGGCGATGGCCTGCGACTCCGAGTACACCCGGTCCGACGCGCCGGACTCGGGGAGTCGACGGCCCAGCACCCGGGCCCACACCGGCCGGGCGTCGGCGTCCGCCGCGATGCCGATGATGCGGCCGGTGGCACTGACACATGCCGAGATCGTGCGACGGGTCAACAGCTTTCGGCCGACGCCGATCGCGGCGGCGTCGTTGTCCTCGCCAAGGATCTCGACGATGTCGTCGCGGTAGCGGGTCTGCGCGACCAGCCGCTGGACGGCCAGCGCCAGCGCAAGGTCGGCGCGGAGCTGGTCGCGGCCATCTGCCTTGGGCGTGGTGAGCACATTCGCCGAATCACGCAGCACCCGCACCACGGGGTCACGCATCTCGGCCAGCACATCCCCGGAGGTGTCGATGACGCGATCGGAGAGCCACTGCAGGTCGTCGACCACTCGCACCAGCGCGCGACTGCCCGCGGTCAGCGCGACGGGCCGGAAGTCCGCACCGAGGAAGTTGGCTCGCAACGCGCCCATCGCCGACGACACGTCGTCAGCGGACGCGACGCCCGCCAGCCGGTCGGCCAACGTCCGGCACACCGCCGCGGCATGCCGGCGCAGATCGTCGTGATGCCGCGGCGGCAGCAGGAACAGTGCTGCCGGCACGGCGAGCGCCAACGCGATCAGCCACCCGAACAGTCGCTCGGGGATCGGTCCGGGTGGGGTGCAGACCGGCAGCACGAACGTCAACAGCGTCGACCGCTGCCCCGCCGCCACGATCTCGCTGAGTACGCCCGAGAACGTCACCGCGACCCCGAGCAGGAACATCGTGATCACGGCCAGCCAGGGGATCGGTGCCACCAGCGAGCCCAGGGTGATGAGCACGGCGCCGTTGAAGCCAAGACCGCCGTAGGCCACCGCCCTGGCCGGGCGATTGCCGGGAAAGTCCACCATGACCAGCAATGCCACAGAACCGAAGATGGCGAACATGGGTGTTTGCGAACCATCGCCGACCGCGAACGCGACGGCCGCCACGATGGGCACCACGATCGCCGCCCGGACCGCGCGGCGCAGCGCGTCGCGTTCGGGATCGCGTTGGTTGACCCGGTCCACCGTCCGGCGCCACAGGCCAACCGGGGTCAGCATGCACCGGATGGTACCGGCGCGATGGGCTCCGTCAGCTGTTGTCGGCGAGCGTGCCGAACCGGCCCGAATCCAGTGCATTGAGCAGCTGGTCGGCGATCCATTCGATGTCGCCGGTGCTCCGCGGCGGCAACGCGGCCTGCTCGTAGCCGACCAGAAGGTAGAGCGCCCACGACGCGAACACCTGCGCCTGATGCTCGTTTCGCAGGATCTCGAACGCGGATTCGTGCGGGCCTGCCGCCAATGCGCGAATGAGTGCCCGCGTGTATGCCGATCAGCTGGTGAAGTAGTGATAGAAGGAGCCGGTCGTGACGCCGAGCCGATTGCAGACCTCGGCGAGCTTCAGTGCCGCCGTATCCGAGGTCGGACAGGACGTCGAGGCCGGCGTCGAAGTACGACTGTCGGGTTACGACGCTCGCCATGGCGCCACCCTAGTTGTCGCGTGGTGCGGCGCACGGGCTGTAGGTACCCATCTGCGCCGGCAAATTGCTGGTTGGGATCCGGGGCACATCTGGCCGCCACAGCCGAAGGTTTGCTGAGGGAAATACTTTCTACCCTTCCGCAACCATATACCGCGGAGACGCCGGTGACCTGTGGCACAATTTGACTGTGCCGTATACCGCGACCCGGGGTCCAGGACGTCCGCCTGCAGCTAAGGCCGCGGAGACCCGTGAACGCATCGTGCGGGCGGCACGCGAGGTATTCAGCGAACTTGGTTACGACGCAGCGACATTCCAGGCAATCGCGATACGTGCAGACCTGACGCGACCCGCAATCAATCATTACTTCGCCAGCAAGCGTGTGCTGTACGGCGAAGTGGTGGAGAAGACCGACGAGTTGGTGGTCGCCGCCGGAATGGCAAAGGCCGAGGTGGAGACGTCGCTTCTGAAGCGGCTGTCGGCCTTCTTCTCGGCCGCGATGCAGGCCGATTCCCGCGACCGTTCGGCTGCGGCCTTCCTGGTCACCTCGGTATTGGAGTCGCAACGGCATCCCGAGCTCAGCCGCGACGAGCACAACTCTCTGAAGACGTCCCGCGCGTTCGTGACGTGGGCGATCACCGATGCGATCGAGCGCGGCGAACTCACCACCGAAACCGACGTCGCGACGCTCGTGGAGATGCTGATCGCGGTGATGTGGGGGATGGGCTTCTACGCGGGCTATGTCGGTGGCCACGACGAGCTGACCATCATCGTGGAGAAGCTCGAGCTGCTTTTGGCGAACAAGTTGTGGAAACTCGCGGAGTAACTCGGCGCCATCCGCCCAGCAACTCCCCGTAGGCATCCACAGCCCCACGGCGTGACGTGGCGCACGCAGCCGTATAGCTAGGCTAACTTTTTCGGTAGTATGGCCAACGGCATGACTTTCACTCCCATGCGCTTGCGCGCCAGATTCGATGGAACGACACGATGAGTTCACTGCGCACCCACGACGACACCTGGGACATCGCGACCAGCGTCGGATCAACCGCGGTGATGGTGGCGGCCGCCCGAGCTGGTGAGACCGACCGCGACGCCCCGCTGATCCGCGACCCGTACGCCAAGATTCTGGTGGCAGGCGCGGGCACCGGTGTCTGGGAGTTCGTGCTCGACGGCGGTTTCGTGGCCAAGGTCGCGGAGGTCGACGCAGAGGCCGCCGCGATATTCGAGCACATGGGCAACTACCAGGCCGTGCGCACGCACTTCTTCGACGACTACTTCGCCACGGCGACGGCGGCGGGCATCGGTC
>JAVRPF010000595.1:0-2972 GCA_032162385.1 Mycobacterium sp. | reverse complement strand
TCGGCGTGTCCGTCGACGATTCGGCGCTCGGTGATGCGCTGGGTGAAGAGCACGGCCCGGCCCGACATGAATTGTGTCGCCAGCCGCTGCACCTCCCGTATCGACTCTGCTGACACCACCGTCCCGTCGAACCGTTGAAGTTCCGAGATGTTCTGTTGCCATCGCGCCGCCACCGCGTCGACCGTGCCGTGCCCGTCGATCGTCAGTCCACGACCGGCATCGTCGTGAAACCGAGCCAGCATTTCCGCGATCGCGTCCAGGTGGTCCTCGACCGGTTCACCGCGCTTGACGACTGAGGAGAGTCGAACGGCGTCCGGATAGCGCCGCATGACGACCACCGGTTCGGCCGGACCGCCTTGGGGATCGCTGAGGTGGGCGACGCCCAGGTAACTGCTGGGGGCGAGTCGGCTATTGAGAATGACCTCGTGTGCGCAGGCACGTTCACGCCTGTCCGGTGTGCTGAAATCCAGGAAGTCGGTGACGATCGGCTTTTTGATTTTGTAGGCCTTGTCGTCGATCAGAACCACGATGCCCGTGTGGGTTTCGCGTATCTCGGCGAATGCGTTTCCGACGCTAGCCCATGCCGAAGCGGCCGCGTCGGTCGTCGCCGGTGTCTCGTCCATGTGACGATCGTGCGCGGCGGGCAACCTTTGCGCATAGCGCCTTAGGACCCTTCACCGGGCGCAAATTCCCCCACCCTGTAGGGCACAAAGTCCCATCCCGGCTCCACCGTGCAATCCTCGGCGCTCATTCCATCGACTGGGGTCCAATGGCGACCGCAGTCAAGGACCAATGACCCTGGTCGGACATCGCGACGTCCTCAAGGGTGGTGTCAGACACGAAGTGGAGGTCGATCATGTCGGACACGATGGTGGATGCCGAAGTACTCAAGGACGCGGTGCAGCTCGCATGCCGTGCCCCATCGCTGCATAACAGTCAGCCATGGCAATGGACCGCCGACAGTGCGGGGCTTCACCTGCACGTTGATCGCGCCCGGAAGCTGTACTCGGCCGACAAATCGGGGCGGGAGGCCCTCATCAGCTGCGGCGCCGTGCTCGATCATCTGCGCGTCGCGATGGCGGCCGCCGGGTTCACTGCCCACGTCGAGCGGTTCCCTAACCCGAATAACCTCGACCATCTCGCGTCCATCGACTTCAGCCCGATTAACCTCGTCACCGATGGCCATCGCCGCCGGGCCGACGCGATCCTGCGTCGCCGCACCGATCGGCTTCCATTCGCAAGGTCCAGGAACTGGGGTCTTCTCGAACCCTTGCTGCGCAGCGCCTTCGACGCCGAGGCAGCCTACCTCGACGTGATAGCCGACGAGCTGCGCCCGCAGCTGGCCGAGGCATCGCAGCTTACCGAGTCTCTGCGGCTGTACGATTCGTCGTACCATTCTGAATTAGAGTGGTGGACGGGTCATTTCGAGACAATCGACGGGATTCCAGCGACTTCGCTGGTGTCGGCCGCCGAAAGTGATCGGGTCGAGGTTGGACGCGCCTTCCCGGTCATCCGTCACTCCGAGCGGCGCGCTGGCACACCGGAGGATGACTCGACGGTACTTGTCGTCTCCACTGACGGGGACACCCGCAATGATGCCTTCAGGTCCGGCGAGGTGTTGTCCGCGGTGTTGTTGGAGTGCACGTTGGCCGGATTGGCGACGTGCACACTGACGCACCTGATCGAGCTGTCGTCTAGCCGCAGGATCGTCGGCATCCTGACCGGTCGGGAAGCAATGCCGCAGTTGTTGATCCGCGTTGGAGAGGCGCCTGTGTTTGACGAGACGCCGCCGATGACGCCTCGACGCCCGCTGCACGAGATACTCGATTTTCGGGACTAGGCACAAGCGAAGTGACCTGTCGGCCAGGATGAACGGTCCTGGCTTCGTATCCGTCTTCTTTCGCAAACCTTCATCTCCTCTTCGACAGTGGTCTGCTGCCGCTTGAGGGTCATGGCTATTCGGCAGGGACCAATGATCGCCAATCGGGGACTTAAGCCTCTGAACACAACTGGAAGGCGTCGATAGCGTCTACACCGTTACGTCACGCCAATAGCGAGGAGCCCACCATGGGAGCGTCATACTCACCGTCGGCATCGATGGTTCGCGCGCAGCCCTCGACGCTGCGCGCTGTGGGCCGTCGATGAGGCTGTCAGCCGCGACATCCCGCTGCGTCTGGTGTACGCAATCGACTCGACCGACAACTCCGACACCGACACGCAGGGCGCAGCGCGCGAGTTGGCCACCGCGGAGCTGGCGGTTCGATACGCGTTCACCCCGTCGAGTGAACCGAGAAGCCGGTCAAGATCTAGGTGGAGATACTGCAGGGCCACCCAACCCGTGCGCTGATGGATGCGTCCCTGGGAGCGGAAATGTTGGTGTCGGGTCGATCGGACTGAAACACTTCACCGAAGGCCGGGTCGGTTCGACGGCCGCGACCTTGGTGGCGCGGGCCCATTGCCCCGTCGCGATGATCCGCAGGCAGGGTGGCGCGACGTCTTCCAAGCCGGGCTGGGTTGTGGTCGAAGTCGATGAGTCCGTCGACAGCAGCGTATTGCAGCTCGGTGCACGAGAGGCACAGTTGCGCGGCGCTCCTCTACAGGTGATGACGTCCTGGCGTTCCCGGTACACCGACATCCATGACGTCTGCGCCGCATCCGGGGGCAATCGCCAGGTACGGGCACGCCTGGATCGCAGCCTGGCTTGCTGGCGGCGACGCTATCCCGATCTTGACCTGCGGTTCGGTGGCCGTTAACGGCAGCGCCGTCAACTATTTGGCCAAGCATGCTGCCGACATTCAGCTGGTCGTGGTGGGCTGTGGTGATCGGAGCGTTGTGGGTGATCTTCTCGGACCGACCTGTTCAGCGGCCCTGCATGACACCGATTGCTCTGTGCTTATCTGCGATCGGCGTCAACGGTTGTGAGTTTCCACGACGAGCGGTCCAATATCGTTCTATCGGGGACTGATCACACT
>JAVRPF010000594.1:0-3569 GCA_032162385.1 Mycobacterium sp. | reverse complement strand
GAAATATCGGAGTCGGCAGGCGCATCGACAATGGCGTATGCCGACTCCGAGATATCGGCGTCGGTAGGCGCATCGACCACGCCGTAGGCTCCTTGGGAAAAGAGCACGCCTTCGGCCCGACGCCGCCGGACCAGGCCGGGAAGCGGTCTACCGCCGGAATTAACCCACCTCATGAGCTCGGCTGGCACAGCCTTGTAATCGCCTTGGTTCAGCCGGCGCAGCAGTGTAGATCCGGCGAAGGCGCCAGCACCGACGTTGAAAACAAAACTGACCAACGCGTCGAACTGATATTGGTTTAGCCCTACCTGAACCTTTTGGTTTACGGCCCGCTCCGCGACTTTGGTGTCTTGCCGCAGCAGATCCAACCCCTGTTCGCGAGTAATTTCTCGCTTAAAGTCGTCTGGCTCGTTGCCATTACACCGACCGTGGTGGACGAGGTGTCCGTAGCCAATCGTGCAATGACCACCGGGATCGTTATAGAGGCGAGCACTAAACCCTTCGAAATCTGCTATGAACCGTAAGCCGGCTGCGCTCAGAGTTTGCTCAGCCTTTGCTGCTGCTGCTGGCATTCTTACTGGTGCCTCTCTGTGTCGAGGACCGGGTGATCCGGTCATCCAACGTCGCCAGGTCCGTAAGGTCTCGTGCGCAATGGCTACCTGCTACGTGAGCGCCGTGAGGTCGTTGTCGAGCCAGCTGCCGCCGTCGATGAAGAGCTCGTGGACATGGTCGTCGGTGCCGATGAAGAAGACGTGCTTGCTGTTGTTGCCGAGCGGGTAGCCGGTCAGGGCGCTGCTGGGGGTGGGTGCCACCGCGCCGGCCAGGGTGGTCAGGTCGTGGTCGTTCCAGCTCCCGCCGGCGATGTCGAGCTCGTGGACGTGGCTGTCGGCGCCGATGAAGAAGACGTGCTGGCTGTTGTTGCCGAGCGGGTAGCCGGTCAGGGCGCTGGTGGGGATGGGCGGCACGGCACCGGCCAGGGCGGTCAGGTCGTTGTCGGCCCAGCTCCCGCCGTTGATGAACAGCTCGTGGACATGGTTGTCGGTGCCGATGTAGAAGACGTGCTGACTGTTGTCGCTGAGCAGCCGGTAACTGGTCAGGTCGCTGGTGGGCGCCGGCGGCACGGCACCAGCCAGGCTGGTTAGGTCGTTGTCGGCCCAGCGCCCGCCGCTTGCGATGAAAAGCTCGTGGACGTGGCTGTCGGTGCCGATGAAGAAGACGTGCTTGCTGTTGCCGCCGAGCTGGTGGCCGGTCAGGGCGCTCGTGGAGATCGGCGGCACGGCGCGTGCCAGGGCGGTCAGGTCATTGAAGACCCAGCCCTCACCGGCAGTGAAGTACAGCTCGTAAGCGTGATGGTCGGTGCCGACGAAGAAGACGTGCTTGCTGTTGTCGTCGAGCGGGTAGCCGGCCAGGTCGCTGGCGGGGATGGGCGGCACGGCACCAGCCAGGGTGGTCAGGTCGTTGTCGTGCCAGATCCCACCGGCCGCGATGTCGAGCTCGTGGACGTATTTGTCGGTCCCGATGAAGAAGACGTGCTGGCTGTCAATGATGTTGAGCCGGAAGCCCTCGAGGGCGGTGCCTGCTATTGGAAGGGGCGGCCACCCGGTACCGCTGACGTTGACAACAACTGGGCCGTTCGGGTCGTTGCTGACGATCGTCAGCGTGGCAGCTGCGGATCCTCGGTGGGTGGGTTGGAATCGGATCGGGACCGCGATGGAGTCGCCGCCGTCGACGGTGAGGGGGAAGCTGACCACCTGGGGTGTGACGAAGATCGGCCCAGACGAGATGATGCCGGTGACGCTCAGTGGGCATGGCCCACTGTTGTTGATGACGAGGTCGCGGTCGGTGAACCTGCCCAGACGGACCTCGCCGAAGTCGCCGTTGTCCGGGACGACCACCGTCAGCCTTGGCGCTGGTGCTGCTGCTGATACGACGACGGTTTTGGGCCCGGTCGGGTCGTTGCTGTGGACTGTGATTGTCGCTGCGTCGGGTCCGAACGCGGCCGGTGCGAAGCGGATCGGCAGCTCGTACGTGTCGCCGGGGGCGATCGTCAGCGGCAGCGCCGCGATCCACGCCACGGCGAACGTCGCCCGGTTCGACACGATCGACGTCACGGTCAGCGGGCACGCTCCGGAGTTCGTCAGCATCAGCTCACTGTCGAGATGGTCGCCGAGGCAGGCTTCGCCGAGGTCGCCGCCCGGCGGGGTCGAGACGTCGAGCTCCGGGGCGCCGGCCTGGGCGGTCGCGGTGACGTCGACGAACGGCGCGTCCGGGTCGTCGCTCGAGATGCGGATGACCGCCGCCTCGCTGACGTTCGGCCGGGTCGGCCGGTAGGTGAGCGTGAAGACGAGCTGTTCGCCCTGCTCGATGAGGATCGGCGTCGCCGGCTGGTTCTCGACCGCGAAGCTCGACGAGCCGAGCAGCACCGCGATGCTGTCTATCCGCAGCGGCCCCTTCCCGACGTTGGCCACCTCGATCGTCAGGTGGTCGCCCGCCGGGCAGACCGTCCCGAACTCGAGCTGCTCCTCCAGCGTGACGGCGATCGCCGGCCAGTCGGGCTTCACGAACTGGAACACGCCGCGGCCGTACGTGGCGACGCGCAGCGTCTTCGGGTGCTGGGAGCCGCTGATCGCGAGGTCGGTGACCGGCACGCGGGGCAGGTGGATGTCGTCGACGACCATCCACGACGCACCGTCGTTGACCGACCGCAGGACGCCGAGGTCGCAGCCGACATAGATCGTTGTCGGCAGGTCCGAACCGTCGAGCGCCAGGGCACCGAAGGGCACGTCGAGCTGGACGAGGACGTCATCGATGCTCGCGGCCGGCGAGATGTCGGTCCACTGGGACGCTCCGAGCGTCGTGCGGAATACGTGACCCGCGGCGCCGCCGGCGGCGTAACCGCCGAGCACGGCGTACAAGCGGGTCGGGTCGTTGGGGTCGAACTCGAGGCGCGTCACATTGCGGCCCGGAAGGTTAGGCATGGGGGTGAACGAGATGCCGCTGGTGGCTAGGGCGTTCTGCGAGACGAACACCTGCGAGCCGCCGCTGACGGCGACATAGTTGCCGTCACTCGGGGCGACCGCGACGACACCGCGCGCGTTTGGTGAAAAGATATCGTTCCAGTTGACGGAGGCGTCCCGCGACTGCCACAGGTTGGTACTGCCGGTGATATACACAACACCGGTGTTCGACGGGTCGACGGCCAATGAATTGAGGTAGTCGCCGGCGGCGTCCGCGCCGCTCCACGGCATCGCGACGGGGCTCCAATTCGCGCCGTCGTTAATCGAGAGCCAGACCCCGCCGTTGGTCGCGCCGTAGGCGCGATCGTTCGTGCCGATGTCGTAGACGACGTCCCAGCCGTCGCCGCCTCGGGTGTTTGTCCAAGTTCCCGGGCCGACGGCGCGGAGGATGCCGTTGTCTTGCAGGGTGCCCATCATCGAAGTTGAGGTCGGGTCAGGCTTCCCGTCGACGTTGTAGAAAAGCGTCGTCTGGACGCCGCCGGCGTTCAGCGATGTCCAGTTCCACGTGGCGATTGGGGTCCCGGAAAGAACTTTGTCACGGTCGGTGGACTTCAT
>JAVRPF010000593.1:0-5446 GCA_032162385.1 Mycobacterium sp. | reverse complement strand
CGGTCGAACTGGAAGGGCTGCGCTGCGGCGACACGACGAGCGGCCCGCGCTCGATCCGCTTGAAGTACTTCTCGACGCCGGCGAAGGACCAGTCCGCACCGGCCCGCTCGCCCCACTCGTCATAGTCGGCGGCGAACCCGCGCGCCCATATCATGGCGTTCATCGACGACGAGCCCGCGAGCGTCTTGCCGCGGGGCCAGTAGATCTGGCGGCCGTCGAGTTGCTTCTGCGGCTCGGTCAGGTAGTTCCAGTCGACCGGGCTGCGGAACAGCTTGGCGAAGGCCGCCGGGATGTGAATGAACTTGTCCTTGTCGCGCGGCCCGGCCTCCACGACCGCCACCCGTACCCCCGGCACGGCGCTGAGTCGACTGGCAAGTACCGAGCCGGCCGAGCCGGTGCCCACCACGATGTAGTCCGCGTCCACGTCGCGTGAGTGTAGGAGGCGTAGGGCCGCTACGCGGTCAATTCGATGTGCTGCGCGTCGCCGACTGCCGCGTAGCGCTCGGGGCTGCAGGTGAGCACGATGACCTGCCCGTCGCCGCCGACGGCGTCGAACACCTCGCCCATCTTGGTCAGCCGGTCGGCGTCGGTGAACCCTAGGGCGTCGTCGATCAGGACGGGCACCCCGTCCTCCTTGGCGACCAGCGCCGCACCCGCCAGCCGAGCCACGATGCCGAGTTGCTCCTTGGCGCCCCCCGACAGCGAGTCGTACGGCACGGTGCGCCCAGCCAGGGTGCGGCTGCAGATGCGCAGTTCGGCGTCGATCTCCACCTCGAAGTCGGCACCGAACACGATGCGGCCCAACCGCTGCACCTCAGCGCGGAACGGCTCGACGTAGCGCAGCCGGGCGTCGTCGCGGTGCCGCAGCATCACCGAGCGCAACACGTGCACCGCGCCGGCGCGCCGGCCAAGCCGGGCGTGCTCGGCGACGGTGTGCTGGAGTTCGATCTGGGCGGCGTCCAGCTGACCCCGCCGACCTTGCGTGCCGTACGCCCGCAGCTGGGCGGTGGTGTCCCGCAGCTGTTCGCCGATCTCGTCGTGCGCTCGAACCAGTGCGTCGTGGCAGCGGACGGCGCCGTCGAGCTCTTCGGCGACGGCCACCGGCGCAACGCCGGCGAGCTCGGTCTCGACGGCCTGCATTCCGGTCGCGACCTCGCGGGCACTCTCGGCCGCGGTGTCCGCCCGGACCGACAGGGCATCGTCGGAGGCCGACTGCCGCTGCGCGGCCAGGAGCTCGCCGACCCTGGTCAGTTCCGTCTTGGCGGTGTTCAGCTGCTCCCGCAGTACCGTCGCGCGGGTGGTCTGGTCCATCGCCGCGGCCGCCGCCGAGGTAGCCCCTTCGCGGCGCACGTCGCACTTGGCGACTGCCCGGCGATGGTCGGCTGTCGCGGCCTCGAGTTCGGCCCGGGCGCCCTCGGCGTCACCCGGCACGTCGGTTGGCTGAGCCTCGCGGAGCTCGGCGAGGTGTGCCCGCATCCCGGCGACGGAGTCGTCGCCCGTCAGCGCCTCGCGGGTGGCCCGCACACGATCGCCGAACGCCAGCAGGTCCCGTCGCCGCTGGTCGAGCATCCTGGCGGCGTCGACGTCGGCCGCCCCGGCACGTTCCAGCTTGGCGGCCAGGTGCGCACGTGCAGCGTTGAGCACGGCCTGGGCGTCGGCGGCGGGCTCACCGGGCAGCACTCGCACCGTCAGCACACCCGGCAGCTCGACGTCGGTGGACCCCGCGGCGCTCGCCGACCAGCTCTGGCCCGCGGCCAGCGCGACGACCTCGCCGGCGATCCGCAGCTCGACGTCGGCCGCGGCGATCAACTCCACGCGGGCCGAGGCCGATTCGGCCCGCGCGGCCGCCAACTCGACCGCAGCGGCGGCGGTCTCGAGGCCTCGCATGGAGCCGTCCACCAACGCGATCCCCGCGAGGTCGCGGTCGATGCCGAGCAATTCGCGGTCGGCGGCGTCGATCTTCGTCAGCTTCGCCGCCAGCCGCTCGGCTTGCTCGCGGTGGGCGATCTGCTCGACGGCGCGACGCGCGGTGTCGACCCTGACCTGGCACGCGTCGACGGCGGCCTTGGCCTCGACCAGGCCGGCATCGGCTGCTGCCTTCACTTCGCGGGCCGCCGTCTCCTCGGCACCGGCCTGCTCGGCGGAGCGCTCCAGGTCGGCGATCGTGGCGGCTCGGGCGTCGAGGTCGGCGCGCAACCGGCCGCGGGCGTCGAGCGCCGCAACGGATGCGGCGCGCTGCTGCTCAGCCGCATCGGCGAGTGCGCGTGCGTGGACGAGCCGCTCGGTCAGTTCCTTGACGGTCTCGGCCGCTGCACGTGCCGCGTCCAGGCGCTTGGCTGCGTTGGCGCGATCGAGCGTCGCGCGGACCAGGCGGTCGGTCAGCTCACCGTGTCGGGCCACCGCATCGTCGACCTCGGCGACCGCGGCCTCGCACTCGGCCACACTGCACTCCGCGGCGCGCAACCCGGTGATCGCCGTGCCCCAGTCGCCGGTCGGCCGACCGGTCGCGGTGAAGTACTGGCGGTACTCGGCGTCGATGCGATCGACCAGTAGCGGCTCTGCCCCGGACAGCGCCACCGCCTGCCCGGCGGCGACATCGAGTGCGCGGGACAGCGCGTCGCATCCGGACAGATCGACCGGTGCGGTGGCCCCCGACTGCAGCACGCGCTGGGCCTGCCAGAGGTCGATGTCGACGGTCTCCGTCAGGATCGCCTGCACCCGGTCGTGTGCCTCGTCGCCGGTGAGTTGTTCGCGGCGCGGTTCGGTCACCGTCAGCTCCGTGACCGGCCGCTTGTGGAAGCGCTTGAAGTACTCGAAACGGTAAGGACCGGTTGAGATCACCGCAGCGATCTCCGCGCCCTCGTCGACGTGCGTTGGCTTGACCTGCTTGACCTCCTTCCTGGTCGAGCGGTCCTTGGAGTGCAGCAGCAGGTCGAGCGCCTCGATCATCGACGACTTGCCGATCTCGTTGGCGCCGCTGATCACGACCACGCCGCGGTCGGGGAACTCGATGTCGCGGTGGGCGATTCCGCGGTAGTTGCGCAGGGTGAGACGGTGTAGTTTCACGCTGCGCCCCGGTCCACCAGGCGCAGCAGCAGCGCCAGCGCGGCGCGGGCGTCCTCGGCCTGCTCGCCGTCGTCGCGTGCCGTCGCCACCAACTCGTCGACGGCCGCGGCCGCGAACCCCCCGATGCCGAGGTCGTCGAACTCGCCGTCGGCGGGCACCACGACGACGTCGGTCTGGCTGTCCCACGACGTCAAGGCCGCGAAGAGCCGGGTGTGCTTGTCGATACAGGCGTCGAGCTCGGCCTTGTCCGTCACGGTCAGCGACCCGGTCAGCGCAAGCTGCACCACGGTGCGGTCCTTGTCGGGCATCAGGTCGAGGTTCAGGCCGAGGTCGGTGATGTCGCGGCTGTTGTCCACCGTGAAGCGCATCGACACGAACCGCCAACGCCCCACCTTGCGGGCATCCACCCGCACCGTGCGCTGCTCGTCCCGTTCGTCGACGTCGACGACCAGCACATGACCAGGATCGGACTCGATGTGGTCGTAGTTGGTGACCTCAGGCGCACCCGAGTACCAGACCCTGCCCGTGGTGCCGACCTCGGTCCGAGAGTGCTTGTCGCCCAACGCCACATAGTGCACGGCGCCCCGCGCGAGCGCGGCCTCCACCGCTGCCAGCCGGATCAGCGATGCCTTGTCCCGATCGGGCTCGAAGACGTCGACGCCACCATGACCGACGACGATACGGGTGACACCGTCGGCGGGCAGGCCGTCGAGCACGTCACCGACCAGATCGATGGTGGGCGCCTTGGAACGCCAAGGGGCGGCGACGATCTGAAGACCCGGCCGCACCTGGTGCACGCCTGCATGGTCGAGAACCGTCACATTGTCGGGGCACTCGGCAAGGAACAGCGCGCTGGTGTACACCGACGATGCGTCCAGGGGATCATGGTTGCCGGGCAGGAGGTAGACCGGAACCGCGATGGCACGCATGGCCTCCAGCGACTGGCTGACGACGCGCAATGCGAGTTGGTTGTGCTCGAACACGTCGCCCGCCACGACGACGAACTCCGCTCCGACTTCGCTGGCCAGCGGTCCCAGGCCCGCGACGGCCTCCCGACGCGCGGCCGAATACCTCGGCTGCGCCTCGCCGTTGAGGAAGTAGCGGGTCATGCCGAGTTGCCAATCGGCGGTGTGCACGAAGCGCATCTCGGGTCCTCCTCGCTGCTGTCTCTGGGTGGGGCAAGGCGAGTGTAGGTCCGGGCGCCGACAAGTCGGCGGACCTCGACCGGCATGTGGGCGGGCGGTCACGTCAGCGCGCCCCACGCGCCTCGACGGCACCGATCGCCAGCTCGGCGATCAGCGTGAGCACCAGCAGGCAGTGACCGAGCACCTGCCCGGCCGACAGGTAGAGCGCCGCGACCGGCAACCGGCGTTGGAGCTCCGCGGGTGACGATGGCGCGGCGCCCACCGCCACGGAGCGTACTGGTAGCGCTACGTTGACTCACATGGTCAGGACACTGCTGTTGCTTCGACATGCGAAGTCGGACTACCCCGCCGGCGTGCCCGATCACGAACGGCCCCTGGCTGCGCGCGGCATCCGCGAGGCGCCACTGGCCGGGGACTGGATCCGGGCGAATGCACCCACCGTCGACGCCGTGCTGTGCTCCACGGCCACCCGCACCCGCCAGACGCTGGAGCACACCGGGATCGACGCCCCGGTGGACTACGTCGACCGGCTCTACGACGCCGTACCCGGCACCGTGATCGACGTGATCAACGGGGTGAGTTCACGATTCGACACCGACGTCGAGACGCTGCTGGTGGTCGGTCACGAGCCCACGATGTCCAACCTCGCCCTCGGCCTGAACAACGAGGGCAACGAGACGGCGGCACAAGACATTGCGATGAAGTTCCCCACCTCGGCGATCGCCATGCTGGGCACCACCGAACCTTGGGACCAGCTCACCTTGCGCGGGGCGGCGCTGATCGCGTTCCACGTGCCGCGTCAAGGACACTAGGAGTTGGTGGCGAGCGTCAACTCCATGAGCTTGATCGCCATGCCGCATGCGTCGATGCCGGGGGTCTGCGGGTTCACCCACCAGCCGACCACGCCGCCCGCGTCGCTTGCCACTCCACACGCACCCTTGCTGTCGTTGGGCTTCATCACGATCGACTGCACGCCCGCCACCGAGCGATTCTCGATCTGGTAGTTGAGCTTCTGGGCAACCTGTTTCTCGTTGTCGAGGCTGCCCTGCTCGAACCAGAACCGAGTGATGTCGATCAGGCCGGCGGGGTTGGCGGCCTGCCAGCGGCAGATCGCGCCGACGAAGGTGCTCTGGATGTCGAGCGGGTCGGCACCCACGGTCTTCGCGAGGATGTCCTCGGTCAGGACGTCGCACTCCTTGAGCAGGTTCGGGTACTGCTTCTGCGAGTTGTCGTTG
>JAVRPF010000592.1:0-3107 GCA_032162385.1 Mycobacterium sp. | reverse complement strand
TTTGATCCATGGTGATCGCAGGCACTCGTCACCGGCTCCACACAGGGCATCGGCTACGCCATCGCCGAGGGCATGGCCGGCATTGCAGCCGACGTCACCACCGAGGACGGCGACGCCGACCTGTGCGTGAACTGCCCGACGTCGACGTGTTGATCAACAACCTCGGCATCTCGGTGCGGTCCCGGCCCGTGAGAGCACCGACGAGCAGTGGCGCACCTACTTCGACGTGAACGTCCTCACCGCGGTCCGGCTCATCCGTACCTACCTACCGGGCATGATCGACCGACACTGGGGCCGGGCCATCCAGATCGCCAGCGACTCGGCGATCGTGATCCCGGAGGAGATGATCCACTACCGAACATGGTGACCTACCTCAGCTCACCGCTCGCCTCGGCGACGACGGGCGCCGCCGTCGGCTTGGACGGCGGCGTGGACGCCGGCTACGTCGACTCGATCCTGCCCTGACGGGTCAGTACTGGATGGCCTCGATCAGCGGTCCCGGCTCGTCCATCAGTGCCCAGAAACGGTCGCGGATGGCCACCGTGAGTGGACCGGGTTCGCCATTGCCGAGCGGTTCGTCGTCCAGCGAGTTGATGGGGGTGACGCCGCCCGCGGTGGTTACGGCCATCAACTCGTCGGCGTCGTAGAGCTCGTGGCTGGTGACGTCGCGCAGGGTGGCCTCGATGCCCATCGCGTCGGCGAGCTCGAACACCGTCTTGCGGGTGATGCCGGGCAGCGCGTTTCGCGACGGCGACGCCAGCTTGCCGTCCTTGACGATCACCACGTTGAAGCCTGGGCCTTCGGCGACGCAGTTGTCGGAGTCCAGCAGGATCGCCGTGCGCGCGCCACGGTCCTTGGCCTCGAAGCTGGCGGCGGTCAGGTCGCCCCACTGGTAGTTCTTGACGGTCGGGTCGACGGTGTTGCGGCCGGCGCGACGGACGTGCCGCGGCACGATCGCAGTGGTGCCGAAGATCTGTTCGGCCGGAGGGAAGGCCCACAGGTAGGGGATCGCGTAAATGTACACCTGGTGGGTCAGCTTGGAAAGATCCTTCTCGCCCTTGCGCTTTCCGTAACCCCGGGTGACGGTCAGGTTGACGAACGACTCGCGCAGCTGCGACATCGACACGCATTTCCTGGTGATCTCGGCGAGCTCGTCCGTGGTCATGCCCGCGTCGAGGCGGAGCTTGCGCGCGCCCTCGAGCAGCCGGTCCAGATGGTCGCCGAGCCGGAAGATGTTGCCGTGCCACACGTGTGCCACCGTGTAGGTCAGGTCCGAGTGTCCGAAGCCGGTGTCGAAGATCGAGATCTTCGCCTCCTCAGCGGGCATGTACTCGCCCTCGATCCAGGCCACGCCCCCGGCGAACGGGCTGGAGGTGTCGAGTTCGTAGTCGCTGTACTGGATCACGGAGCCGGGCGGGGTGTGCTCGCGGATGGCGGCGCCGGGCTCCACGGCGACCAGGTTGCTTGCCCCCAGGTCGGAGATGGCGGTCATGATGATCCCTTCGGTAAGGCGTTGTAAGTCAATCGAATTCAGGACAGGTGGGTCTTGGCGAAGTTGGGTCCCGCATCGCCACGGCTCAGCCGGCTGCGCAGGCCAGTCACCGCCCAGATCCCCGCGAGGATGACGAGGCCGAGGAAGACGTAGCCGTTGCCTGCGAACTGCGGCAGAAAGATCAGCGCCACGCAAACGAGCGTGAAGCAGATCAGGCCGACGATGTAGATCGGCATGCGTGCGCGGCCGAGGTCGAACGTCCCGGGTTCGGCGGCGGGGATGGTGCCCCGGCGGTGGCCGATGATCAGGGCGATGGTCTGCAGCACGTAGGTGGAGAAGACCGCCAGCGACGACAGCCCGAGGATGAGGAGGAAGGCCTTCTCACTGACCAGGGCGAAGAGCAGTAGGGCAGTCGAGAAGCCGAACAGGCCGAGCACGGCATACGTGGGGGTGCGGTTACTCGGGGACACGTGTCGCCAGACGTGGGAGAACGGCAGCATGTTGTCGCGGGCCATCGAGTAGGTCAGTCGCGTCGCGACCAGAATGTTGGCCAGGATGCAGGCCATGACGTTGGTCAACGCCACGGCGACAACGATTTTCGTGATCACCGGGCCGACCTGCTGGGTGATGATCTCCTCGATCGGAGCCGCGGAGTTGGCCGCGACGGCGTCTTGGTCGCGGATCGCCAGCACGTAGACGACGTACATACCGAACTCGATGATGATCGAGGTGGCCAGGGCGTAGAACATCGTGCGGGGAATGACGTGCCGCGCGTTCACGGTTTCCTCGGCGACGTCAGCGCTGGCTTCCACGCCGATCAAACCGAAGAACGGTCCCAGTGAGGCCGCCAGCCACGCCAGGATGTAGGCGTTGTGGCCTTCGGAGGTTCCGCCGGTGAACAGCACCGAGAGGGGCTGATGATTTTCCGGCGTGGAGAAGGCGACGACCGCCACCAGGATTGTCGCGCCGACGGTGATGACCAACTCCAGGCTGACGCCGATGTTGTTGACCATCGTGGCGAACCGCACCCCGTAGAGATTGATGAGCATGCAGACGGCCATGACTCCGATGGCGACGAGGATCTGTGCGGTCTGGGTCATGGCCCAGCCGAACAAGCCGCCGAGATAGCCCGAGAGGATGAATCCCACGCCGGTCATGCCGCAGATCCACCCGGCAAGGGCCATCACGCCGGTGAACCACGCGAGGTTGGAGCCATGAATTCGACTGGTCCACTGGTAGGCGTAGCCGGCCAGCGGGATCTTCGCGGTCAGATCGGCGGCGATGACGACCCAGACGACGAACACCGCACCTGCGAGCAGCAGCGTCCACACGAACGGTGCGCCCGCAGTGAAGTACCCCGCACCGAAGCCGGTGAACACTGCCGTCGTGGCGCTGATCGTCGCGAAGCCGATGGCGAAGGAGGCGAGCCTGCCGACCGAGCGGTCGAGCTTCTGGGCGTAGCCGAACTGGGCGAGTCGGGTGTCTTCGTCGTCACTCGGTTTCTGCGTGGTGACGGGTGGCGCGGTATCGGTCATGAGGTGCTCCAGGTCAGGAGGGTCGAAAGGGCTTGTTGTAGTCGAATGGACCTTGTAGTCGAATGGATCGAGGAAACCCC
>JAVRPF010000591.1:0-3386 GCA_032162385.1 Mycobacterium sp. | reverse complement strand
AGCCCGGAGATCAAAAGCACCCACCACCCGGACACGGCGCTGCCGGCGAGGGCCATGACAATGTCGAAGCAGCCGCGGAAGATGAAGTAGAAGCTGATGATGGCGGCCAGCGTGACGAAGGTGGCGCCGAGGTTCACAAAGGACACCACTCCGACCACCACCAGCAGCGCCGCCAGCAGCCCGTGCGCGATGCGCCAGCCGGTGGACGAGGACACCGCCCCGATCATGATCTCATTGACCGCGGCGACCAGGCAGTACACCCCGAACAGCACGGCCACCGCCGCGACGGTGGTGTAGTCGAAGCGCAGGATCACGATGGACAGCACGATCCAGGCGGCGCCAGTGATCAGCAGCAGCCACCAGAACCGACTCTTGGACACGGCGTCGTCGAAAAACCGACCAACTGGCCCAGCCGGTGTCGTGGTGGCCTGACGGGTCTCGCTCATTGGTACTCCTAAGTATTCGATTGATGAAGTCTCGCCAAACCCTCCACGGCGATAGTGAGTCAAGAGTGCTCTCGGCCGTAAACAATTGCGATGTGGTGTGAGACAACATCGCTGTCGCGATGCAGTGCCGGTCGACAACGTCCATACGGGCACTACTTTCCGGGATTGACTCGGCGACAGCGGGCAAACATGTCCGGATGCGCGAAACCTCCAGATATGCTGGCGATTTCCCCAACTACGACGGATCTCCTGCAGCACAACAGGGGACGGTTCCTCTCCGACGCCGACGTTTCAAGTCGGTGCGCACTGGCTCCGCAAATCCACCGAGCGGATCCAGTCGACGCGCAGAGCGCCTGTGAGGACCAGCTTGAGTGGCACTTGACCGCTCGACGGTATCGAGTTGCCGGTTCCCTTCGCGCGTTTCGTGTCGCCCGGACAGGCAAAGCTCGGCCCTAGACCGACCCCTGGGCGCGCACCTAACCTGTCACGTCAAGTTCGTCATGCGGTAGTGCGGCAATCGCCCGCGCCATCGCCGCCGCATAGTAGGTGGCGATCAGCATGGCCAACCGCTTCTCGAGCCAGCGCCTCACAGCCATCTCCTTCCTTCATCGTGCTTGTCGCACCCCTCGTCAGGTGCCATCGTCATGTTCTGGATTATTCTGTCGGCCGCAGTAATCCACCGTGGCCAGCGTGAATGGGTTGAAGGTCAAGCCTTTTGACGACTAGTACCTACAAATCGGGTTGCCGCGACGTAGTGCGGACACGCCGCCCACCACCCCAGCGGCGCGGGCCGGCCGGGTTCCTCCTGCGCTGCCAACAGAAACACCTGTGGTGCTGGAAGAAAATGTAATGGAGGGTTTGCCGGTCTCGGTTGTGACGGTAGCCAACCGTCATTGGGAGATCGTGGCCCGCCGAACAATGACTCCTCGCCCGCCGAACACTCACGATTGGTGGGAGCAGAAACTGCAACCAAGAAGGGACATCCATGTCAACGCTGAGCAAACTCCATCAAAGTGCGGCTGAACATCATGAGCACGCAGCACGGCACCACCGCGAAGCAGCCAAGCTTCACGAAATGAAAGACGTTCTGGCGGCGGTGGATCAGGCGCATATGGCAACCGACCACCAGGTGCACGCCATCCACTATGCAACGCAAGCTGCGATAGAGTACCTGGCGGCGCGCCGCGGCAGCTAGAAGCATAGTCAGCGGGAGGTGCGGGCATTCGGTCGTCCAGCCCCACCTTCCTTCCGTTGCGGGCGTCGAGCGTCAGGGCAACGACCGACAACGTCGTCACCGATCTGCACCTGGCGGAGATCTACGCCCGCTCCAGGCCGGTAGGGCTGCGTTCGGCCGAGGATCAGCTGCTGGATTTGTTGCCGGACAACGACATCAATGAGGCGATGCAACCACTACCTCGGCAATTTTCGCGACGTGGTCTATTGCGCCGACTGCTGGGCAACGGCGCTGGCCGTGTTGACGCCCATCAATGCCCGCTACCGTGTAACGCCATGTCCGCAGCTCAGCTCGATGGCGACTGCAAGAGCACGATTGACCGCGGCCCGACCGTAAGCTCTTGCGCGACAGTGACCTTCCGCGCAGGGTCGAAGGAGTCGCAGACGACATCCCACCGGCGCGCCGAGAGGTCTGCCGGGACCGTGAACGTCAACGGATCCCACCACGCGTTGATCAACATGAGAAAGTCGTTGTCGACCATCGGCGTGCCGTCCGCGCCGACGTCGGGATCGGTTGAGCCGTCGATAAATAACGCGACGCTGCGGGCGTTCGGGTCAGCCCAGTTCTCGGCCGTCATCTCGGTACCCGACGGTGTGAACCAGCGCAGGTCCGCGGCTTCTTTGCCGGTGGAGTAACGGCGCCTGCGGAAAACCGGGTGGCCGCGGCGCAGCGCGATGAGCTCCTTAGTAAACCGAAGCAGGTCCTCGTCGACCGCTGACCAGTCGAACCACGTGATCGCGTTGTCCTGGCAGTACGCGTTGTTGTTGCCGCGCTGGGTGCGACCGAGCTCGTCACCCCCCAGCAACAACGGCACGCCGGCGGAAAGAAGCAGCGTCACAAGGAAAGCCCGCTTCTGCCGCGCCCGTAGGACATTCACGTCACTGTCGCCGGTCGGCCCCTCTGCCCCGCAGTTCCAGGAGCGGTTGTCGTCGGTGCCGTCGCGGTTGTCTTCGGTGTTGGCCTCGTTGTGCTTACGGTCGTACGAAACAAGGTCATCGAGGGTGAACCCGTCGTGCACGGTGACGAAGTTCACCGACGCACTGGGTCGGCGCCCTTCGTCAGGCCGGTCGTAGATATCGGACGAACCACACAGGCGCGTCGCGAAGTCTGGCAGCAGCCCATCGTGGCTGCGCCACCAGTCGCGCATGGTGTCGCGGAAGCGTCCGTTCCACTCGGACCACAACGGTGGAAACCGGCCGATGTCGTAGCTGTCCATGCGGCCGACATCCCATGGCTCGGCGATGAGCTTCACCTGCGACACGACCGGATCCTGGCCGACGGTGTCGAAGAACGCCGAAAACGGGTCGAAGTCACCATCTTCCCGGCCGAGGGTCGGCGCCAGATCAAACCGGAAACCATCGACGCCCATCTCGGACACCCAGTAGCGCAGCGAATCCATGATCATCCGCAGCGTTGTCGCGTCGGCCGTGTTCAGCGAATTGCCGGTTCCGGTCGTGTCGTCGTATCGGCTCGGATCGTTCGGGTCGAGGCGGTAATAGGCGGCGTTGTCCAATCCCCGGTGACACAGCGTGGGGCCGCCGGGCCCGCCCTCGGCGGTGTGATTGAACACGACATCCAGTACCACTTCCAAACCGGCCGCGTGCAGGGCGTTGACCATGTCCCGGAATTCCTCGACCTGGCCACCGGGCTGACCCGCCCGCACCGCAGCGGAGTACGCGGCGTGCGGGGCGAAGAAGCCGATCGTG
>JAVRPF010000590.1:0-8226 GCA_032162385.1 Mycobacterium sp. | reverse complement strand
GACGTACCTGAGTCACAACGGGTAGTCGCTACCCATCGAACAGGAGAGATCATGGCTCAAGTCGTCGTTGCCGGACACGTGATGGTCGAACCGGACGAACGAGTCGACTACCTGGAGACGTGTGTGGAGGTGGTTCGGCAGGCCAGGGCGGCCACTGGGTGCCTGGACTTCGCCATCTCGGCCGATCTGCTCGATCCCGGCCGAATCAACGTCTACGAGCGCTGGGAGTCCCAGTCGGCGGTCGAGGCGTTCCGAGGCAGCGGACCGTCCGACGAGCAGGGCGCCGCCATGATCTCGGCGTCGGTCGTGGAGTTCGACGTGGCTGCCGAGAGAGCGCTGACGTGACCCACTGGCCCGACGGGCTCGAGGTGCGCTCGTGGACGCCCGCCGACGCTGAGTCCGTCGCGCGCTGGCGCCATCCCGGCAAGTGGTCGGTGTACGACCAGCGTGACGGCGACGGTATGACCGCGGCCGCAGGCTACCGGGCCGTGATCGCCGCCGACGACGGCCGGCTGATCGGCTTCTACTGCGTCGGCTGCGAGGCATTGGTGCCCGGTGTCGAGCCCGACGACGAGGTCGTCGACTTCGGCGTTGGGATGTCGCCGACGTTCGTCGGCAATGGCCGCGGGAACGCATTTCTGCAGGCGGTGCTCGACGACCTCGGTCGTCAGCAGCAGGCCAAGCCGGTCAGGGCGTTAATCCAGGAATGGAACGTGCGCAGCCTGTCGTTGGCGCGGCGATTCGGATTCCTCGAGGTCGGCACCCACCGCTGCGTCCAGGACGGGAAAGAGATCGACTACACCGTCGTGGTGCGGCCGGCCCGTGGTTGATCGCGCTGACGATCAGCGGTCGGTGGCCTCGTCGACGTCTTCGGGCACTTCGAGAAACTGTTCGATGAGATCGGCCTCGTCGGCGTCGAGGTGGCTCGTCACCGCAATCTGGTCGGGATCCAGGACCGGCTCGTTGCCACCCGGGTCGTCCGGCCGGTCGACGGCTTCGTATGCGTCCGGCTCACTCATGATCGGTCTCCCTCCATACCGCAAAGCGCAGTCATACCGATGCCCCCACGGTACCGACGTCCCGGGACTGCGTTCTTAGCAAACAATCGCGCAGAAGACTCACAGAATGCTCAGCAACGTCACTCCCGAATCGACAATCAGGCCAGGTCAGGCCAGGGATTACGAGGTCGTGACTCGGGCCAACCGGGCGGTGACCGATTCGCTGACGGCATCGAGACTCAGGTAGTGTGCATAGATTGCGCGGACGTACACGGGGGAGGCTCCCAGCCGTGCGGAGCTTCGGACGATACTCATACCAGACGCCAAAGGCTGTGACTTGCCAGAAACAAAGAGCGGTACCAAGGACCTGAAGCCGCACTTCGAAAACGTGCAGGCGCACTACGACCTGTCTGATGACTTCTTCCGGCTGTTCCTCGATTGCACCCAGACCTACAGCTGTGCGTACTTCGAGCGCGACGACATGACGCTCGAAGAGGCGCAGATCGCCAAGATCGACCTGTCCCTCGGCAAGCTCGACCTGGAGCCGGGCATGACGCTGCTCGACGTGGGTTGCGGCTGGGGCGCCACCATGCTGCGGGCGATCGAGCGTTACGACGTCAACGTCGTCGGCCTCACGCTGAGCAAGAACCAACAAGCCCATGCCGCCGAACTGCTTGCCAAGTCGGACAGTTCCCGGAGCAGGCGAGTGCTGCTGGAGGGTTGGGAGCAGTTCGACGAGCCGGTCGACCGGATCGTGTCGATCGGTGCATTCGAGCACTTCGGTCGGGACCGCTGGGACGACTTCTTCAAGATGGCCTACGCGACGCTGCCCGCCGACGGCTTGATGATGCTGCATACCATCATCAAGCCGAGCCGCGAGGAGATCGAAGGCCGCGGGCTGCCCATGACCATGACCAAGATCAAGTTCTTCAAGTTCATCATGGACGAGATCTTCCCGGGCGGTGAGCTGCCGTACACGGCCAATCTCGAGGACTACGCGAACAAGGTCGGCTTCGAGGTCACCAAGGTGCAGCCGCTGCGCCTGCACTACGCCCGCACTCTCGACATCTGGGCCTCGGCACTCGAGGCCCGTAAGGACGAAGCCATCGCGGTCCAGTCCGAAGTGGTCTACGACAGATACATGAAGTACCTGACGGGCTGTGCCGACCTGTTCCGCGACGGCTACTCCGACGTCTGCCAGCTCACCCTGCACAAGGGCTGACCGGCGCGCACCCAGGACCTTCGCCAAGGCGGCTGAGGTTCACCAGGCGACCGGGTGCGACTCGCAGTACGGCGTGGTGCCGCGGAATCGGTAGCGGTGCGCGGCCACCCAGCGGTACACGAACTCCTGGATCGACCCAATCACGGGCAGTCGATAGATGCGCAGCGGCAGTCGGGTACCCAACGCCGCCGAAAGGGCCGCGTTGACCGCCTCGGCGCCGCCGTACACCGCTCCGGACGAGTCCAGCCACCACGAGGACTCGACCACGTCGAGGCGGGAACCCCAAGCAGTTGCGCAGTCCCCTCCTGCTGAAAGGGCCTGGTTTCCAGGTCGCCGGTGCGGTCCAACCGCACTAGGAAGTTGCGCGCTCGCGTGCACATTCCGCAGACCCCGTCGAAGTACAGAACGCCAGTCACGACTCCATTGTCCCTCCTGTGTTCACGGCCGTGGGCGCGCCGGGGGACCGACCTGGCCGCCCGCCGCATCGCGGCGCCGGGCCGCCATGCCCGCGAGTGCCTCGAACACGACCCGGTGCGCGGCATTCACGGTCAGCTCGGCGTGATCGTAGGCCGGCGCCACCTCCACCACGTCCATGCCTGCGACGTCGTGCTCGTAGCAGAGTTGGCGCACCATGCGGAGCAGGTCGACGCTGGTGATGCCGCCGGGTTCGGGCGTGCCGGTGCCGGGGGCGTGCGCCGGGTCCAGGACGTCGATGTCGACGGACAGATACAGCTTGTCCGCCTTGGCCAGTGCCTCCCCGACCGCATCGACCATCACGGCCTTGAAGCCGCGCTCCCAGATCTCCTGCATGGTGTGCCAGACCATGCCCTGTTCCTGCATCCACTCGAAGGTGTCCTGCGGCGGCCAGTACCCACGCAGACCGACCTGTACGAAGTGGGTGCCGGGTACCGCGCCCGACTCGATCAGGCGACGCATCGGCGTGCCGTGACTGGCCAGGTTGCCCTCGATGATGTCGGCCGTGTCGGCGTGGGCGTCGAAGTGGACGATGCCGACGTTGCCGTAGCCGTGCACGTCGGCCACCGCGGTGGCCGCGGGCCAGGTGATCGAGTGGTCCCCGCCGAGGACGACCGGGATGATGCCACGTGAGGCGACCGCGGCGACGCGCTCCTTGATGTTGGCGTGCGAGACCTCGGTCTGACCGTGTGGGCAGTACGCGTCGCCGAAGTCCACTACCTCGAGCCAGTCGAAGATCTCCAGCCCCAGATCCATGTGATAGGTGCCGGGTTCGTAGGCGGTGGCCCGGATCGCGCGGGGACCGAAGCGTGCGCCGGGACGGTTCGTCGTCGCGACGTCGAACGGTGCACCGACGATGGCCACGTCGGGCCGCCACGACTCGAGCTGCTCGGTTTCGGTGAGGAACGGCCGGTGCCCGAAGGACACCAACCCCGCGTACGGCAGGTCGAGCTGCTCAGCCATCCCTGGCGGTAGTTCGCGGTGCGCCTCGTGGTCGTGCTGATGGCTCATGAACCGACAGTACCGTCAATCGGCAGGCCTTGACCCGCAACGGAAGTCAGCACCGCGCGCATTTCGTCGGGTATCACCCGCTTGGTCCAATCCTGCGTCGAGACCACCACGTAGACGTTGCGGCCCCGGACGGCGATCACCCGCTCGCCGTCCTCGTCGACTCGAGCCACGTCGAACGCAAGGGTGAAGCTCGTCGTCCCAGTCGCAACGCACGTCACGCCGACGCCAACCGCGTCCCGCCAACGCACCGGCGAGAGGTAGTCGAGCTCTGCGTGGACCACTTGGACGTCGAGCCCCCCGCCACCAACACGGGGTAGGTCATGCCCACGTGGTCGAAGAACGCCGTGCACGCCTCGTCGAACCAGGTGAGGTAGTGGCCGTTGAACACCACGCCCTGCTGGTCGATCTCGGCGTAGCGCGGCACGATCGGCATCGAGAAGGGTTCGTTCACGTCGCTCACCTTGCATCGCCACGCCGTTCCCGGCAACGGCCAACCGTCGTCGGTCAAGCGTCCGGAGAAGCAGGGGAATAGTGCGGGGCCGGATATCGCCTCTCCGCCAGTAATCGGAATTGCCTTCACGCCAACGCTTTCGAACATTGAATGACGCGAAACCGCGATGAAGGTGAGCGTGCTCATGGACACTAATTTGCCAAGTCAACTTGCGGCCGCGCTTATCAAAATCGCTCGAACGGTGCCCCTGTGTTCGGGTCAAACGGGCAGTGCGAGCGCTGAGGCAAGTGTGAGAACAAGCACCGAGACCCCGAGCAGGCGCACGTCGCGGCGCGGCGTGATTGATTGTGGGAGTGGGCGCCGGCCAAGCATCCGTTGGCGTCGTATGCCGATCAGATAAGTGGATAGCGCGATGGTGACAGCGAGGCCAACCGCGAGCAGCCGGAACGATCCGTCGTAACCGTGAAATGCCCTCAGCATTAGTAGTGCGCCATTGGCCAGAACTCCGAACGAGGTGCGAGTCCAGGCCAGTGCGGTTCGTTCCGCCTGTAGCCCGTCATCGTGCCGGTTGCGAGGTCCCAAGTTAGTCAACCGGTGATTGCCTTGCTGATCACCAATCCCAGCGTGAGGAGCCCGACAACGATGAGGCCCACTGCGAGATACACAGGCATGGGGTGCCGCGGCAAAGGCATGCCGCTGCGGATGGCGTGATCAATCTGCTCCCATCGGCGCAGACCCACCCCAGCGGTGAGGGTTGCGAGCACCGCGAGCAACACCCCGAGGACGTGGCGCGACCCGGGAATCGGCAGTTCAGGGACTAGCTGGACCACCGCAACCGCTGCGGCCAGTAGCCCAAGCGCGGTGCGCTCCCAGGCAAGGAAGGTCCGCTCGTTAGCGAGGGTGAACCGGTAGTCGGGCTCGAACTCCCGAGCGCTGTCGCGCTCGTTGGTCGTGTTGTCGTTGTCACCTGGCACTGGACACCTCGGTCACCGCACACCGCTTGGCGGCAACACCCGGAGTGTGCGGCCCGGTTAAGACCGTCAGTTCCACGTGGGCCCAGGCGTTGTTTTGGTATCCGCGCGGATTCCATAGCGATGCAGGCGATTCCGGCTGTGTGACGCCAGTGTCATCCCAGGCCCGCGCGGTCAGACTCATGGGTCCCGGGTGGGCTTCCACGGTCAGAGACCACAGCCGCCATGCCCACTGACTGGTCGCGGGTTGGATGTCGGCTTGGCGCCAGGTACGACCCTCGTCGAGGGAGACGTCGACGCGACCGATACTGCGGCCATCGCCGGCCATCGCCCACCCCCGGATAGTCAGCGGGCCGGCAGGAATCTCCTCGTCGTCGCCGGGGACCAGGATGTCGCAGTTCAGCGGCAGCGACGACAACGAGATGCCCTCGCCCGGTGCTGCGGTGTTGGGGTCGGCCTCGGGCGGAAGGATGCTGTAGTCGTTGGCCTGGAAGTAGTTTTCCGACGGGACTGGTTGCACGGTGATGGCGGTGACCCACTTGACGCTGCGAGCCCCGATGTATCCGGGTACCACGACCCGCACCGGTCCACCGTGGGCGCGGGCGAGCGGTGCGGAATTCATTTCCCAGGCCAGCAGCACTTCCTCCGACATGGCCTTGTGCAACGGGATGGAGCTGCCGTAGGACTGGACCGGGGACGCCTCTTGCGCCACGTCGGGGGCATTGAACGCCACGTGCACCCGAGGTGGCCGGCGTTGGGGCATAACCCGAGGTGGAATGGTCTTGGTTATGACCCGAGGTGGGATGGTTTTCAGCATTGATGCGGTGTGCCCGTCTGGCGTCGAGGAGGTCGAAGGCGCGGCCATCTACTGGCAGGGCACAAGCCGCCTCACCCCTGTGTCCGCCAACGGGGTCAAGGCCACTGCGATCCCCGCCGAGACCTGGTCGAGCCCGGGTGGCATGTGCACAACAAATACCGCGGCGGATCGCACGACCCTCGACCGAGGCGACGAATAGCGCACGTTTGGAATACGTAGATTCAACCAGCAGTACGAGCGGAATAGTCTGCACACCAACCATTTCCGAGCAGTGCAGGATGCGAAACCTCGATGAATTGTGAGCGCGCTCGGGCCGCCTCGGGCCAACTTGAGCTGGCGCCAATCCGCACGCTCAAGCCCGACGCACTCCGATCCGGCCTCGGCGCCGCCCTCGCTCTCGCCCGCCGCCAGGGCACGACCCTGTTCGAACTGCGCGCGGCCCTCGATGATTTCGAGCTATACAGAGCCATACGGCGAGCCCGCACGCGCCGCCATCATCCACGCGGCCAGCCGGTTCCCCACCAACAGCGCGTGGCCTGAATTGGCGCGGGCCGAAGCCGCATTCTCTGAGGATTTGCCACCAATCTGAGACAGGTCCTGTGGGCACCCGCTTAGTTTAGGGGTCGACTCAGTGACCGCATGCCCGCGTCAGGGCACTGTCCGGGTTGGGTGCGCCACCGCTGCGGCGATCGCCGCAGCCGAGCGATCCACGTCCTCGTCCGTCGTCGCCCAATTGGAGATGGACACCCGCAGCACGTGCTCGCTGTCCCAAGTGGTCCCGCCGAGCCAGCAAGTCCCGTCCCGCTGGATGGCGGCCACGGCGGCGCGGTTGGCGTCGTCGCCGCCGGGCAGGCGGACGAGCACCTGGTTGAGGACGACGTCGTTGAGCACCTCGGCGCCCGGGATGGCAGCGAGTCGCTCCGCCATCCGCCGGGCCTGTGCACAGTTCCGCTCGACCAACTCGGCGATGCCGGCGCGGCCGAGCGAGCGGATGGCGGCGTAGACGGGCACCGCGCGGGCGCGGCGCGAGCTCTCTGGCACGTAGTTCGTGTTGTCGCGCTGGCCGGGGTCGGCCACGAGATACGGACCGGCGAGGCGCATGGCGGCGAGGTGGGCGTCCGGGTCGGCCACGATGGCCATGGCGCTGTCGTAGGGCACGTTGAGCCACTTGTGCGCGTCGACGGCCCAGGAGTCCGCCCGCTCGACGCCACGGGTGAGGTTCCGCGTCGCGGGCGAGGTGGCGGCCCACAGGCCGAAGGCGCCGTCGATATGCAGCCAGGCGCTGTTGGCGCTGCAGGCGTCGGCGATCGGCTCGAAGGCGTCGAAGGCGCCGGTGGCCACGTTCCCGGCCTGCGCGCTGACGATCGCCGGTCCGGCGTCGGCGGCCAACGCCTCTTTCAGCGCGTCCGGGTCCATGCGGCCTTGGCCGTCGGCGGGGACGCGGACAGCCGTTCCCGCGCCGAGGCCGAGTAGCCGCAGCGCGGTGTGAAAGGTGGCGTGGGCTTGCTCGCCGCACAGGATGCGCACCCGCGGGGCGCCGATAAGCCCGTCGTGCTCGACGTCCCAGCCGGCACGCGCCAGGACTGCGTGCCGGGCGGCGGCCAGGCACGTTGTGTTGGCGCCCTGGCCGCCGGTGACGAAGCCGACGCTCGCGCTGGCCGGGAGCCCGAGCAGGTCGAGCGTCCATGCGGACGCGACCTCTTCGATGGCGGCCGCCGCGGGGGAGAGAGAGTGGAAGGCGGCGCACTGGTCCCATGCGGACACGAGCCAGTCGGCGGCAAGCGCGGCGGGCAGAGCGCCGCCGGTGACGAAGCCGAAGTAGCGTGGGCCGGCGGTGGCGACGACGCCGGGCTCAGCGCCGGCGACCAGCGCGTCGATGACGGCGGCGGGATCCTCGCCGCGCTCGGGCAGCGGCCCACCGAGGGCGTCGCGGACGCCGGCAGCGTCGACACGGGCGGCCACGGGGCGCTCGTCGAGGGTGGCGAGGAACGCCTCCGCGTGCTCGGCCGCCTCGCGCAGGCCGGCAGTCCGATCGGGCATGGGCCGACCCTACGCCTCCGGCACGCGGCTCCGGGCCCGCTGACATCAGGCCGAAGCTGGTGTGCCGGCGGGGGACTCGCCGCCGCCGTCGCGGTCCGTTCACCACCGCAACGCGCGACCGATAACTTGAATCCGAACAGCGGGTCGTGGCGACAAGGAGTGCGACCGACACGATGGGAGAAGAGCCTCGTGGGCGAGTCATTCGGCCAGGGCGCGATCGGCCGCGCGTTCTCCGGGCACCG
>JAVRPF010000589.1:0-7262 GCA_032162385.1 Mycobacterium sp. | reverse complement strand
GATTTCAGATCACCCCCGACGTGGCCGCCGAGGGGGGATCGGGGTACGCCGTCCGCGGCAACCGCGGCAGCGTCTTTGGCGACTTGACGCCCGCAGCCGTCCGGCCCGACGACACGCTGGTGTTGTTCTTCGGGTCGCGCAACGACCAGGGCGTCGATCCGGCGGTGCTCGCCGACTCGGCGCGTGACTGCTTCGTCTTCGCGCGCCACGTCGCACCGTCGGCGCGGCTACTGGTCATCGGTCCGCCGTGGCCGACGGCCGACGTGCCCGCGGCCGTACTGCAGATTCGCGACGTCTTGTACGCCCAGGCCCGGGCCATCGGAGCCACGTGGATCGATCCGATCGCGGAGCGGTGGTTCGTCGGCAGGCCGGACCTGATCGGCAAGGACGGCGTGCATCCGACCGACGCGGGGCACGCTTACATGGCGGACAAGATCGCGCCGCTGATCGCCGCGCAGTTGCCACGCCAGGTGTGAACCGTTACCCGGACTGACGCCTCAGTCCTGCACGGCCTTGGCGATGGCTACGCACATGGTCAGCCAATCCCGGTCGGGTTCCGCGCTGTCAGTCAGTTCCCACATGGCGTTGTGAACCATCCGGACGACGACCCAGGCCCGCGCGCGGTCATCGTCCAGACCCGCCGCGTCGACCACCGCGTAGAAGCGGCGGCGGACACCGTCGCGGGTGTCACCGGCGAGCTCGTCCCAGCGGTTCCAGAGCATCGGGGCGATCTCGTAGTGCGGATCGCCGTTGACCGGCTTGGGGTCGATCACCAGCCACTGTTCGCGATCGGCGGCAAGCACGTTCTCGTAGTGCAGGTCGCCGTGGATGAGCGTGCCGGTGCTGGCGGTATCGGCGCCGAGATCGCGGCCCAGGGTGATCGCCTGCTCCACCAGCCGGCGTGGAAGTGGCGCACTGCGCGGCAGTTCGGTGAGGTCGGTCGTCCACCGCTCGACGAACTCCGCCAGCGTACGAAGCTGAGGCAACGCGGGGACGTGGATCCGCCGGTAGAGCGACGCGACGACTTCGCACGCCTCAACGTCCCAGAGCTCGTTGAGGTTTCGTGCATGAAGCCGCTCGAGGAGCATGGCTCGACGGTATGGCTCGGCGCGCAGCAGTCGCACCGCGCCGTTGCCACCCCATCGGCGTAGGGCCAGGTGCTCGTGTTCGGACTCGGCGTCGGGGAAGGCGACCTTGAGGACGGCTGTAGTGCCGTCCGGCGCGCGTGCGGGCAACACGATCGAGCAGTGTCCGTGGGTCGGGGCACCGTCGGCAGTCAGGTCCCACTCGTCGATCTGGCTCTGTACCAGCTTGGGCAGTCCGTCGACCCACGTCGCCCACTCCGGTCCCCGGGCGGCCATTGCATGCACCGCGGCGGGCAGATCGATCACCGGACCCATCGTTCCACTCGGAAGTCGATGCGCGGGAATGCTCACCCGGGGCCTCGTGTTGCGTGACACATGAGTGCGCCCTTCGACCCGCGTGTATTGCTGGCCCAAGCCCGGATCAGCGTCCTCGCCACGATCAAGGCGAATGGGCTCCCTCAGCTGTCGCCGGTGACGCCGTTCTACGACCAGTCGGCCGACGTCGTCTACGTATCGATGACCGAGGGTCGCGCCAAGACCGCCAATCTGCGACGGGACCCCCGCGCGGCGATCGAGGTCACGAGTGCCGACGGTTGGGCGTGGGCCACCGCCGAGGGCGCGGTCACCCTCATCGGTCCGGGCACCGACCCGCACGGTCCCGAGGTCGAGGCGCTCGTCGACTACTACCGGGCGGCGGCGGGAGAGCACCCGGACTGGGACGAGTATCGGTCGGTGATGGTGTCCGACCGCAGGGTGCTGATGACGCTGGCCGTCGAACGCGTGTACGGCCAGAAGATCCGCTGAGCGATCGCTCGGCGATGCTTGCCTCGGTCGCCGAGTTTGCACCAGCGGCTTCCCGCAACACGGCGTTCCCCAAGCGTGTGGCGTTAGCATTCATGCGTGACCGAGCGCAGAACTCTCGGGGATGTTGACTTCGATTACGGGGTGGACGAGCCCGACGACAACGGCGGCTGGTACGGCCGCGCGCTGGTCGCCGACCCCACCCCGCCGGATGACGCCGGCGAACTGGCACCCGAAGATCTGCACGCCGAAACGTGGGACACCCCCGACGACACCGCACGGTGGCACCCGCAGGCAGAAGCCGTCGAGCCGCTGGCCACGCGTGAACTCGACGACCCGCCCCGCACTGTTCCGCGACACCTCAGGCGAGACGACCCCGAGGACACTCAGTGGACCGGCATCCTCGCGCCGCGCTACGGCCGACACGGCGTTGCACCCACCACGTCGTGGCAATCCAAGTTGGCCAACAGTGGCGCATGGGACTTCAAGGCGTCCGCCGCCAACCCGTGGTACCGCTCGAAACGTGTGCTGACCGCAGCGGGGGGAGCGGCGGTGGCAGCGCTCGTGCTGGCCGGCGTCCTGCTTCTCTTGCGCGGTTCTGCCGCCGGCGTGCAGGAGACGTCCGTGTCGCCGACCAACCCCCCCAGTGCCGAGCCGGCACCGTCGAGCCCCGCGCCCGCCTTGTCCACGGCTATCGCTCCACCGCCACCACTGCTTCCACCGCCACCGCCGCCAACCTCTGCCCAGCAGATCACCCCGCCGGCCCCGACTCGCGTGTACACGCCCCGTCGATCCGCGCCACCCCAGTCGGACACGCCCGAGATAGGGGTGACTCGCACCCCCGTCACCCGGGCGCCGATGAGTGCGACACCACCCCCGCCACCCAGTCCCGACAGGAATTCCTCAAAGCCAGGAGACGCGCCCAAGGGCGGATGGGGACCCTGGTAGGCATTCAGCGGACCCACCGGACGCGATAACGTCAGCGGATAGTGGTCTTGAACCGCTTGCGGTAGGTGCCGGGAGTAAGGCCCAGCTCGCGTTGAAACAGTCGCCGCAGAGATTCGCCCGAACCGACGCCAGTTCGTTCGGCGACGTGGTCGAGGGAATCCGGACCGCTGGTGAGGATCGCGCAGGCGGCTTCGAGCCGGGTGCGGTCGACGAAGTGTTGTGGGGTGTGGCCGGTTTCGGCGAGGAACAGTCGCGAAAGGTGGCGAGCACTGACCCCGGCGGCCGCGGCGAGCGTGCTGAGCGTGTGGTTTCGCCGGGGGTCGGCGGTGATCGTGTTCATCACGGCGCGTACGACGGAGTTGTTGGTGGGTAGGGCTTCCAACCGGACGCTGAATTGGGATTGGTCGCCGGGGCGCGCCATGAAGACCACCAGGTCTCTGGCGACGTCACGCGCCAGCGCCGGTCCATGGTCGTGTTCGATGAGGGACAGTGTCAGGTCGATTCCCGCGGTGACGCCTGCGGAGGTGGTGTAGGCGCCGTCGGTGACGAAGATCGCTGCGGCGTCGACACTCACGTCGGGGAATCGTGCCGCGAGTTGGCGTGCGAGCTTCCAGTGAGTAGCCGCCCGCCGGCCGTCGAGCAGTCCGGTGGCGGCCAAGGGGAAGGCACCCGCGCAGATCGACACGGTGCGCTGGCTGCGTTGCGCCAGTTCGCGGAGGGCGTCGACGAGTTCTGTGTTGGTGATGCTGGCCTGCCAGTCCGGCGCACCGGGAACGAGCAGGGTGCCGATGCGTTCGGGCACCAGATGTGCCGCGGTGTCGACACCTAGGCGGGCACCAGAACTGGCGACGACGTCGCTGCCGTTGATCGATGTGTGGATGACCCCGTAGTGGGCACCGAGCGCATTGGCGGAGGTAAACGCGTCGACCGGTCCGGTGACGTCGAGCATCTGGATGCCGTCGTAGACCATGACTACGACGTGGTGAGGTTCGGCGTTGGCTTCAGCGGCCATCAGGTCCGCGTCATTCGTTCAATGGTGTCCACATGTGTGCCTTTCCTGGCGCTTTGCGCACGGCCGCGGCGGCTACGGGAGGCGATAGTCGAGTTAACCGCGTCGCACTGACCCGGTGACATGCATCGCAGAGAAAGGACTAGACATGGCTGAAATCATTGCGGGGGTTCGCATCCCTGACAGCGCGCTGGCCCAGGAGGCCACCGAGCTGATCCGCGATACCACCAACGAGCTGATCTTCCATCATTCACGGCGGGTGTTCCTGTTCGGCACTCTGCAGTCGCGGCGGTTGGGCATCATCCCGGACGCCGAGATGCTCTATGTCGCGGCACTGTTCCACGATACGGGCCTGGTGTCGCCGTACCGGGGGACTGAGCAGCGGTTCGAGTTGGACGGCGCGGATACCGCACGGGGCTTCCTGACCTCGCACGGATTCTCGGCCGCGGAGACTGACGTGGTGTGGACGGCAATCGCCTTGCACACCACGCCGGAGGTGCCCTACAAGATGGACCCGGTGATCGCGGCCACCACCGCAGGCGTGGAGACCGACGTTCTGGGCATCCGACTGGACGCCATCGATGCCGGAGCGATCGACGCGGTCACTGCGGTGCATCCGCGGCCGAACTTCAAGAACGAGATCCTGCAGGCGTTCTCCGATGGGTTCTCCGACCGACCCGACACCACGTTCGGCACCGTCAACGCCGATGTGCTGGAACACTTCGTGCCCGGGTTCCGTCGGATCGACTTCGTCGACGTGATCAAGAACTCGGCCTGGCCGGAGTAGCCGCGATACGCGATTCCGGCACATCGGAGAGCCGATGCAGGGATGCGACGGCGCCGTTCTACGATGACATGTCGCTGACGAGGCGGGAGCGCGAGGACCTCCGATGACGTTGCGTAGCCGGCACCACCCACCGGAGGAATCATGACCAGCGGAACCAGTCCTGTTGGCTCCCAGCGCGAACCGGAACTAGCTGGGCAGACCGTCGTCGTGATCGGCGGCAGCGCAGGCATCGGGCTCGAGACAGCTCGACGCGCCAGGGTGGAGGGCGCCGATGTCATCCTCACCGGCCGCAATCCCGACCGGCTCAAGCAAGCGGCGCTCGACGTCGGCGCGCAACAGACCGCGGCCTTCGACGCCAACGACGCCGCTGCCCTGGCGGGGTTCTTTCAAGCGCTGTCGACACCGATCGACCACGTGATGATCACGGCCGGCGGCCCGCAGTACGGGCCCATGCTCGAGATGGACTCAGACCAGGTGCGAGAAGCGATCAGCGGACACGTGGTGCTGGCGCTCGAGGTCGCGCGCCATGCCGCGGGAAGGATGAGGCCCGGCGGCACGCTGCTGCTGGTGGGCGGTACCGGCGGACGGCGGATCGATCACCGCCTGGGGATCGTCTCCGCCGCCACTGCGACGTTGCCTCCGTTCACGGCCGCCCTCGCCCTTGAGCTGGCGCCGGTTCGCGTCAACCTGATCGCCGCCGGCTTCGTCGACACCCCCTTGTCGGCGTCGCTGCTCGGAGATCGGCTCGAGGAACGCCGCAACGAACTGCGTGCGACGCTTCCGATCGGCCGCGTCGTCGGCCCTGCCGACGTCGCCGCGCTCGCCGTCCACATCATGAGCAACACGGCGCTCACCGGCGCGACGTACGACATCGATGGTGGCCAGCAGTTCGTGTGAACGCGCGCTCACCCTCCCGAAGGGAGGACCCGCTAGTGCAAACGATGATCGACTTCGACCAAGCGCCCGTCTTCGCAATCCCCGTGGTCGGCGGTGTCGGCGACGTCAACGTGCGCGAAGGCATGCTGATCGAGGGTCCGCAGGGCTGGGGTGAGTTCAGCCCGAACGACGAGTGCGACGACCACGCCGCCGCGCGGTGGCTGACCGCGGCGATCGAGGCCGGCACCGTCGGGTGGCCTGATCCGGTGCGGGGTCGGGTTCCGATCGCCGTCACGGTGCTTGCAGTCGATCCCCTACGGGCATACGAGATCGTCGCGAACGCCGGGTGCCGCACCGCCGAGGTCACGGTTGCCGACCGCAAGGGCGCACTCGGCGACGACCTCGCTCGACTGGAGGCGGTGCGCGACGCGCTTGGCGTGGACGGCGCAATTCGCTGTACCGCCAATGGAATGTGGGACGTCGACACCGCCGCGTCCGCGATCGCGGCGCTCGACAGGGCGGCCGGCGGACTTGAATTCGTCGAGCAGCCATGCCGCACCTTCGAGGAGTTGGCCGCTGTCCGAGGCAGAAGCAGTGTTCCGATCGCCACCACCGTGCCCATCGGCGCCGACGATGCGCCCCGGGCATCCTTGGTCGGCGCCGCGGACGTGGCAGTCCTTCGGTGCGGACCACTGGGCGGCGTACGCCGCGCGCTGGTGGTCGCCGAGGCTTGCGGGCTGCCGTGCGTCGTCGCCTCCACACGGGAGACGAGCATCGGGTTGTCCGCGGGGCTCGCGCTGGCCGGAGCGCTGCCGGAACTGAAGTACGCCTGCGGGCTCGGCACCAGGTCGCTGCTGACCGGCGACCTGGTCGCCGGGCCGCGCTCATTGATTCCCGTCGACGGCTACCTGCCGGTCGCTCCAATGCCACCGGCACCGGATCCAGAACTCGTCAGGCAGTTCGCGATCACCGACAAGGACAGGATCGCCTGGTGGCGCGAGCGACTACGCACGGCCCGCGCCGTGCTATGACCAGGTGACAAGAGATCGAGCAGGACGATGCGGAGGCGCGGGCTTTCTCAAACTCGGCCAAGGCCACCACCGCGCTGGCGGTGGTGGCCTTGGCTGTTCGATCAGGACGCCGAAGAGCGGACGTCATCCAGCGGAGGCGCAACCCACATAGGGGATGCAGCCGGTGGCGCCACCCGGTCCCGCTGAGCCGACAGGGCCACCGGGGATGTCGACACCCGCGCCTTCGGGTCCGGCCGTAGCGCCCGCACCGGGAACGACCGCGTTCGCACCGTCGGGTCCAGCCGTAACGCCCGCACCAGGAACGTTGGCAGCCGCGCCGTCAGGGCCGGCCGTCGCGCCAGCACCCGGCACCACCGCGTTCGCCCCTTCGGGTCCGGCCGTCGCGCCAGCACCCGGCACCACCGCGTTCGCACCATCAGGTCCAGCCGTAGCACCAGCATCGGGCACGAACGCGCCCGCACCGTCAGGTCCGGCCGTCGCGCCAGCATCGGGAACGGTGGCGCAGACGGTGCCATCGGGGTAGAAGCAGCCTGGCGGGGGCTCAGCTGAGACAAACGGCGCCGCGGCGATCGCAGATACCGCGTCACCTGCAAGGAGAACCGTTTTGTGGGAAATCTTTTTCAGTGCCATGCAGTTTTACTACCCACACCGGCCGGAACTTGAAACGGTCATCCGGGCAAGACTCCCGAAAAGGTGCTCCGGAGCGTGCTCGCGCGAGACGAATG
>JAVRPF010000588.1:0-3561 GCA_032162385.1 Mycobacterium sp. | reverse complement strand
GTCTGAGCGCAAAACACGTCACCGTCGAGGCACTGGACGACGTCATCAAGGCGGGCGCCCAGCACACCGACGGGCCGGAGATCCAGCGCGGCCACACCGACGACCTGCGACTGCTGATCTACACCTCGGGCAGCACGGGCAACATCACCTGTCGCTCGACGGTCTCCCGGTCGGTGCCGTCTCCTGCGCGGCGGTCGACCTCGCTCTGCACCTCCTGGAACAGCATCTCCCAGATGCGGGGGACGAAGTCGAGCTTCGTCGGGCGCAGCAGCGCGAGCTCGTCCAACAGGGTCGACAGGTCACTCTTGGCGGCGAAGTAGGCCGTGCCACCCACGCCGAGGGTGTAGTAGAGGATGACGCGGCCCATCACGTGGCTGACGGGCATGAAGCTCAACGTGATCGCCGGTAGCTTGCCCTCGGTGTCCCAGTCAGGGCCGAACCATCCGCCCCCCAGCTCTTGGTCATCAGCCGGTCGGTGTACATCGCGCCCTTAGGTCGGCGTTGACCTTTGCGCACCTTCTGCACGACATCTTCGACGTCGACGTGCCGGTCGGGGTGATCGTCAGCCCGGCCAGTGACCTGGCGAATCGGCCTGGTCGCGGTGGGGGCCTTGATGTGGAAAATGCGGTCCGCCGGACGCGAGCGCGGATGAAGACGCTCAGCCAAAACCCCACTCACTCATCCCCCCGAGCACCCCGGCCCGCATTCAACCGCTCCCGTTGCGGCACAACCACATACTTCGGATCCCGCGTCGACTCCACCCCCGCCTCGAACACCCCGAACCGCTGCAGGGCACTCCCCGCCAGCAAGGCCAGACCCGACGCCGCCACCGCGGCTCGGTTGCGGCCCACGACCGCACCCAACGCGCCGCCGACCGTCAACACCTCCGACAACTGACGCAACCGGTGCGCCTTGCCCGTCATGTATGCCTCGGCCACCAGGCCGAGCCGCTTCTCCATCACGCGCGACACCGCCACCTCCAAGACAGCGCCCCCGACCGCCATTCGTCGTGCCGGGCCGCTCTCCGAGACCGGCGCGAGCAGCATCCCCAGTCCCCCACCGCTGGCCGCGGCCGAACCGGTGAACACGAACGGCAGGTACGGGTGCGCCTCGTTCCACGCCGGAACCGCCGTCTGCGATAACAGCACTGCGGTGTAGGAGGCCACCCCGGGAGCTACCGCCGCCGCCGTCACCCCGGCCGGGCGGGCCAGCCAGCCCAGCAGCCGACCGGCCCACGACCGTCGCAACCACGCGGGCTGGAGTTCCGCAAGGCCGGCCAGCCCGGCGAACGGCGCGTAGGCCGTCAGGATCCACGTGCCGACACTCATCGGCGAGCTCGGCTTGGCGACCCGCAGCATGTGGTGGAACCGCTCCGGGCGGCCCAGATCGGAGACCAGGTAGTACATGCTGGCCAGGAGGCTGACCAACGCCCCCACCCGGCTCACCTTCCGCAGCTGCTGTCGACCCGTGAGATCCGCGCCGGCCGCCAGCATTGCCGACCCCGCCGTAAGGCCGCCGGTGAACAGGTACGCCGCGATCTTCCACTCCCACACCGGCGGCTTGAGCACCGCACGCCCGTAGTAGGACCGGAACTCGGCGCGCGGCACCGCCAGCTGCTCACCCTTGCCGCCCCGCCCGAACGTCGCGTGCCGATCGTTTGCGCCAGCGTCACTGCGCTTCTCGCGCAACAGCGGATCCTTCTTGCTCATCGTCGCCCCACGAACGCCGACACCACCGTGGCGACGAGTGCCGAGGCCGCCAGACCGGCGTAGCGCCACATCGCGCCGGCGTCCCGCGTCGGGACCACCGGGTCGGGCGGCAGGCCGTACACCTCCGGCTCGTCGAGCAGCAGGAAGAACGCGCCGTCACCGCCGACCCCGTCGTTCGGGTCGTGTCCGTACAGCCGGGCCTCCGGCACCCCGCGCTCGTGCAACTCCTCGACGCGTAGGGCCGCGCGCTCCCGCAACTCGTCCAACACACCGAACTGGATCGAGTCCGTCGGACACGCCTTGGCGCATGCCGGCTCGAGGCCGTCGCGCAGCCGGTCGTAACACAGCGTGCACTTCTGGGCGCGGCCGTCGCCCTCGCGCCGGTCGATCACCCCGTACGGGCACGCGGACACGCAGTAGCCGCAGCCGTTGCAAATGTCCTGCTGCACAACGACCGTCCCGAATTCGGTGCGGAACAAGGCGCCCGTCGGGCAGACGTCCAGACAACCGGCGTGCGTGCAGTGCTTGCAGACGTCGGAGCTCATCAGCCACCGGAAGTCCTGCCGGGTCTCGGCGCCGGTGCCGTCGCCGGGGCGCTCGAACTTCGGCATGTCGAGGTCCACCGGCGTCGTGCCCATCTCGCCGCCGCCGCGCGGCATGTCTTGGACCGCCGGGGCGACCGTCTCGGCTTGCGCGCTGCCTGGCTGCTCGATGAACGCGACGTGCCGCCACGAATCCGCGCCGAGCATGCCGGTGTTGTCGAACGACATGCCGAGCAGGTTGAACCCGTCCTCGGGCACCATGTTCCATTCCTTGCAGGCCACCTCGCACGCCTTGCAGCCGATGCACACCGAGGTGTCGGTGAAGAACCCGACCCGCGGCGGATGCTCGGTGTAGCCGGCGTTGCCCGCAGGGTCGTGCAGCGGTCCGTAGAAGCTGTTCTCGCTCATTGCTTCTCCTCCGTGTGATCGGCGGACGGCCCCGTGGTGTCGAGATCCGTACCCGTGGTGATCGTGATGCCCGCCCGCTGCCGGTATCCGGCGATGTACTCCAGCAGCGCCTGCCCGCGCGGGCGCCGCCCCGGCCGCACGTCGCACGTCGCCACCTTGCTCTCCTGGATGAACACGTTCGGATCGGCAACCACCCCGAGCAGGTCGTTCACCACGTCGCCGTCGATCAGCCCCGAGCTGCCCCAGTGGTACGGCATCCAGATCTGGTGCACCACCCGATCGTCTATGCGCAGCGGCCTCATCCGGTCGGTGACGAATACCCGCGCGTCCACCGCGGCCCGGCTGGTGACCACGTGCGCCCAATCCATGTGCACCAGACCACGTTCGGCGGCCAGCTCCGGCGAAACCTCCATGAACAGCGCCGGCTGCAGCTCCGCCAGGTACGGCAGCTGCCTGCTCATCCCGCCCGCGGTGTGATGCTCGGTCAGGCGCGCCGCGGTGAACACGAACGGGAACACCTCGCCGTGCAGCTCGGGCGGCGAGGGGTTGGACGGATTGTCGTTGCGACCGTACACCTTCCGCGCCGGGTTGCCCTGCTGCTTGTACAGCGCGTTGCGCACCGGCGACTCGTGCGGCTCGTAGTGCGTCGGCAGCGGGCCGTCGAGCATGCCGTTGGGCGCGAACAGCCACGCCTTGCCGTCGGGCTGCATGATGAACGCGTCGTCGCCGTGCAGCGCCTCGACACCAACGGCGCTCGCCGGCGGTCGGTAGTCCGGCGGCTTGGTCTTCTCGAAGTCGGGGATGTCGTGGCCCGTCCACTCCCCCTTCGCGCCCTTTTCAGCGTCCCACCAGATGAGCTTCTTGCGTTCGCTCCACGGCCGGCCCTGCGGATCGGCCGACGC
>JAVRPF010000587.1:0-7109 GCA_032162385.1 Mycobacterium sp. | reverse complement strand
ACAGGCCCCCCAACCCTTGACAAAAACCACTTACGGAGGTGTCTGTTGGCGACACGCCGACGATTTGGCCGCAAACATGCACGTTCAGCGGCCGTGAGCGTGCGCCGTTGCTGGCGCGCAACGGCGTGTCGAGCCGCAGACACGCACGCTCGCGGTTATACGGGACCGGCCACTATGCGGAGACGACGCAGCGGAAGCCGATGTGGGTCGTCGCGCTGTCCTGCGACTGCGAGGACCGCGCCGCCGGCCGGTAGCGATGGCAGTACTCCGGCGCGCACAGATGCGAGCCGCCCTTGAGGGTCTGGTTGACCGCCGGGTCCGGTGTGCTCGCCACATTTCCCGGGTCGCTTCGCTCCTGTCGTCCGGACGGCGTACAGCACCCCTTCTTCGCGTCCATCACGTGATGGACGGTGTACGGCGTCGTCGTCCACTCCCACACGTTGCCGATCATGTCCAGCAGGCCGAACCCGTTCGACGGGAACGCGCCGACCGGCGAGGTGCCGACCCAGCCCAGCGCCCCGTCGTTGCGGTACGGGAACCGGCCCTGCCACGTGTTGGCCATCGGCAGGCCGTCCGGTGCCACCTCGTCACCCCAGGCATAGGTCGTGGTCGCGCCACCGCGGGCGGCGTACTCCCACTCCGCCTCGGTCGGCAGCCGCCGGCCTGCCCAGCGCGCGTACGCTGCCGCGTCGGTATAGGCGAGCTGCACGACGGGATGGTCCATCCGGTCGGCCCACGACGTTCCGGAGCCGCCGTCCGGACCGAACGGATGACGCCAGCAGGCGCCCGGCGCCCAGTCCCACCACTGCCGCCAGTCCCGCAGATCGATCGGCCCCTGTGTCGGCCGGAACACCAGGGCACCAGGCGCGAGGTCCTCGGCCGCCACCCCCGGATACTGCGTCGGATCGAGCGGCCGCTCGGCGACGGTGACGTGTCCGGTGTCGGCGACGAACTCGGCGTACTGGGCGTTGGTCACGGGGTGCCGTTCGACCGCGAACGCGTCGACGGTCGCGGTGTGCACCGGAGCCTCTTCGGGGTAGAAGCTGATCGAACCCATCCGGAACGATCCACCAGGCAGCTCGACCAACTCGGTCAGCATGGCTCGATGATAATTCAGGGCAACCTGACCTCGAAGTCCTCGGTGAGCAGCTGTCCCGCCGCTTCGAGTTGGACGACGCCGGTGGGCGCCTGGACGTGAACCGACACCAGGAAGTTCTTCGTGTTGGTCCAGACGTGGACGATGCGGTCGATGAACTCGATGGAGTTCTGCGGGGTGTCCGACCATGCGCCCCTCAGCTTCTGACCGCTGTAGTCGCACAGCACACCGGGCAGGATGCTGACGGAGCTAACCGCCGACTGCGCCATCAGCCGGTCGGTGTAGTCGCGGAAGGCCGCCGCGGGATCAAGTCCGGTGGGGGCGATCGTGACGGTGGCCGACATGCCGTCGGGGCCGTCCATGCGTGCGCCGACGTCGCCGGACCCAGGCGACGAGTTCCAGCCGGGCGGCACGGCGACCGCGATCTTGGGGGCTGTCGGGTCGGAGACCGCGGCCGTGATCATGATGCCGGGCTTGGCGGGCGGCGCGCAGGTAACGGCATCGACGGGCACGGGCACCTGAATCGTGGGCACGACACCCGGCGGCGCCTGGTCGTCGTCGGCGGTCGGCGGCGCGGTGCCAAGACGTGGCGCCGAGTTCGACGGGGCGGACGACGCGGCGACGGGAAGGCCCTCGCTGGTGCGGACACACGCCGACCCCACGCCCGCCGCCACGAACACGAGCGCGACGCCTGTCCATCGCCCGAGTTTCATCAGTCCTTAGAGAATGCCTGCGCAAGTTCTCGTTCCACGTCCACATACGGCGTTCCCGAGGTGTCCACGACCACCTTAGCGATCGTGCCGCCGGTGAAGGCGTACGGCGCCTTGTACGCGCTCGAGACTGGTTGACCGGTGTTCCGGCCGACGCCCACTCCGCCCCCTGCCAGGCCGAAGCTGCCGGGGTGGGTACGCACGCCCGACATGGTGGCGACGGCCTCACCGTCGATGTACAGCGACACGTCTCCGACGGGTGTGTGACTGCCCTCGACGGTGCCGGTGCGCTCGTAGCGGACGCCGAAGACGTGGCTGCCCAACGGAATTGCGTCAGGTGCGGACAGTTTCTGTTCGTCCTCACCCATGAAGTTGTAGATGTAGTGCAGGTGGGTGTCCTGAACGAACAACACGTGACCACCGTGCCCGGCACCCTGTTTGAACAGCACGCCCTCGGCGCCAGTGGTGTCGACGGTGACCTCGGCCAGGATCGAGAAGGATTGGCCGCGGATCTCGACGGCCGCACCGATGCCCACCTCGGCGCTGTCCGGGTAGTAGGTGAAGTTCTTCCGCTCACCCACCAGATACGGCCGCCACCGTGTCAAGGTCTCCAGGATGTTGAGGTCGGCCAGCGGAAGACCGTTGTGCTTGGCCGCTTCGGCGAACCACAGCGCCTTGAGTTCTTCGAGTTTCTCGGGCTGCTCGGCGGCCAGATCATGGCATTGGCTGCGGTCGGACTCGATGTGGAAGAGCTCCCAGCGGTCGTCGTCGAAGTGCGACCACCCGGCCGGGGTGGCGGCGTGCACCGTGTTGGCGAACCAGCCCTCGTGCCAGATGCCGCGGGTGCCGAGCATGGTGTAGAACTGGGTTTTCTTGCCCGTGTCAATGGCTGAATCTGCAAGGGCGGCTTTGAAACTCACGCCGTCCAGCGGCTTCTGGGCGATGCCCCGCACCTCGCCCGGCGGCGTGATCCCCAGCAGGTCGTAGACGGTCGGGGTGATGTCGCAGACGTTGACATAGGTATCGCGTACCTCGCCGTGTGCGTCGATTCCGTTGGGCCAGGAGATGATTGCGGTGTCGGCGATGCCTCCTTCGTGCGAGGCGTAGCGCTTGAACAGCTTGTAGGGCGTGTTGAACGCCATCGCCCACCCGATCGGGTAGTGGTTGTAGGTCTGCGGTCCGCCGAGGTGGTCGTAGAACCGCAAACTCTCCTCGACGGTGTCGATGTATCCGTTGAAGAACTTCACCTCGTTGACCGAACCGTTCGGCCCGCCTTCGCCACTGGCCCCGTTGTCGGAGATGACGACGATGATCGTGTCGTCGAGTTGGCCGGACTCCTCCAGGTAGTCCATGATCCGGCCGATCTGCTCGTCGGTGTAGGACAGGAAACCGGCGAACACCTCCGCCATCCGGCTGAAGAGTCGCTTCTCCTCGTCGTTCAACGTGTCCCACGGCCGTACCGTATCCAAGAACGGCCATGCCTCGCCATTGGGGCCCTTGACGTCGAGATACGGGTTGACGGGCGACAATTCGGTGTCCTGCGGAACGATGCCCAGCTGCTTCTGATTCTCCAGGACGATCTCGCGATAGCGCTCGTAGCCCATGTCGAAGCGACCGGCGTACTTGTCGGCCCACTCGGAGAAGACGTGGTGCGGCGCATGCCCGGCGCCGGGGCACAGATAGCTGAACCACGGCTTGTCCGGCGCGATGACCTTCGCATCCCGGATGAACTCGATGGTCTTGTCCGCCAAGTCCTTCGACAGGTGGTAGCCATCCTCCGGGGTCGCGGGCGGCGCGACCGGGTGGTTGTCGTAGACCAGGTCCGGATACCACTGATCCGTCTCGCCGCCCATGAATCCGTAGAAGCGCTCGAAGCCGCGGGACAGCGGCCAATGCCGTTTGGTGGAAGCGAGATTGGACTCCTCCAGCGGAGTCAGATGCCACTTGCCGACGCAATAGGTGTTGTAGCCCTGCTCGGCGAGCACCTCGGACACCAGGGCGGTGTCGTACGGGATCCGCCCATTGCAGTTCGGGAATCCATCGGTGAACTCCTCGATGGTGGCCATCCCGACCGTGGTGGCGTTGCGTCCGGTCAGAAATGAAGCTCGAGTCGGCGAGCACAACGCGGTGGTGTGGAACTGCGACAGGCGCACGCCCCGGTCGGCGATGCGGCTCATGGCGGGCATCTCGACCAGGCCACCGAAGCAGTCCCAGGTGGCGATGCCCGTGTCGTCCCACACCAGGTACAGGACGTTGGGCGCATCCTTGCCCGCGGTCGGCGCCGCGTAGGGACCCCAGTCCGGCTCGGAGTCGCGGATGTCGAGTTCGATCTTGCCCTTGAATTCGCCCATTCTTGCGCCCCGTCCCGGGTCGGTGCATCGCCGCGTTCCCCGGCGATCGCCCCGCGAACTTACACCCGCAACGTATCCGGCGGACGGGAAATTGACGACGTCGCCGCATCGCGTGTTCGGGTCAGCCACCACTGCATCGCGAGCAGCGGAATCGTCCACCCGAGCCAACCCGACAGGCCGGCCACCAACCAGATGAAGTGTTCTTCGTTGCCGCCAAAGACGCTGTCCCGCAGGGGTTGCAGGCTGATGTAGAGAATCGGGTTCCAGATCCGGTTGGTGATGATGGAGAACGCGAGCGTCACGCTGCGGAGCATGTGGTGCCGATGGTCGGCGAAGTGACGGCGGCGCGCGGCCAGGTACCCGTTGACGGTGAACCACAGCCACAACGCGGCCAATGCGACGCTGCCCACGGCGAGAAATGGACCGAACGGTGTCGCGGCGCCGATCACCATGCCGCTCGCTGCCGCGGGGAGCGCCGCGGCGACGTACACCCTGCCGGCACGGCGATGCACTCGCGGCCACCGGACGCGCACGCCCGGCCAGATCTGAACCAATGCCGCCACGATGGCCACCGTGGCCAGTGCCACGTGGAAGACCAACAACGGGTAGTGCAGACCGAAGGTCGCAGGCACCCGCGATCGGGAGGGGTGGGCGGTCAGATAGGGCGGAAGCGAGAAGATCAGGAAGGCTGCGACCACGACGGCCAGTACCACCGCCCAACGACGTGCGTATGACATACGCATTAGCGTACGTCATACGCGTCGATTGCACGATGGGATAGCCTGACATCGTCATGACCAGCCACGAAGCCGACGAAACGCCGATCCCGCGGGTGCTCGAACTGCTGTGGCGGGGGCCGAGTCCCTCGCGCCGGGCGGGCGGGTTGAGTCGCGAGCGGATCGTCGCGGCGGCAATCGATCTGGCCGACGCCGACGGCCTCGGCGCCCTGTCGATGGCCCGCCTCGCGGAGCGATTGGGTTGCGGAACCATGTCGCTCTACCGCCATGTCGCCAACAAGGACGAGTGAGTGGTGTTCATGCTCTCGGAGGCGCCGGCGCCGCCGCCCGCTCGGTCGGATGGCGCGAATTGGCGCGACGCTCTTTCGGATTGGGCCGGCGGACTGTGGGACGTGTACCACCGACATCCGTGGATCCTGCAGACGGCATCGGCAGGGCCGCCCGCCGACCCGGGCCAGTTGGCGTGGCTGGATGCCGGGCTTGCAACGCTGGGCAGTACCGGCCTGGCCGAACGCGACAAGCTTGCCGCCGTCATGGCAGTGCTGCACTTCGTTCGCGGCGCGGCAGCGCTGGCCATCGACGCCGGTCACGTCGACAGCGGCCGATACCCCACTTTGCTTCGGCGACTGTTGGACGTCGATCGCTTCCCTGCGCTGGCATCGGCGCTCGAGGCCGGAGTGTTTGACGACGCCCGCGGCGACCACCTCGACGAGTTCCGCGCGGGCCTCGAGCAGTTGCTCGCTGGCATCGACACCCGGATCGCATCGGGTCACTGACGGCCGGACCGCAGCGGGCTGTCCGCGATCCCGGACACACGAAAGCCCCCGACGCGCGAAGGCGTACGGGGGCGTCGCGGGTGAAACTACTTGGCTACTTGGCCCGTTCGAGGATCTCGACGAGGCGCCACCGCTTGGTCGCCGACAGCGGCCGGGTCTCCATCAGCGACACCCGGTCGCCGACGCCGGCGGTGCCGTTCTCGTCGTGCACCTTCACCTTGGTGGTGGTGCGAATGATCTTGCCGTAGAGCGGGTGCTTGGTCCGCTCCTCGAGCTCGACCACGATGGTCTTCTGCATCTTGTCGCTCACCACGTAGCCGATGCGCGTCTTGCGACGACCGCGCGGCTTCTCGGTGCGGGGCGTGTACTTCGGACCCTTGGTCTCAGTGCTCTTCACGTTGTCTGCCATTACGAATCCTCACCAACGGGTCCGGATGCCAGACCCAACTCACGTTCGCGCAACACGGTGTACACGCGCGCAATTTCTCCTCGTACGATGCGAAGCCGACGGTTGTTGGCCAGCTGACCGGTCGCCATCTGGAAGCGAAGGTTGAACAATTCTTCCTTCGACTCCCGCAGACGGGCGGTCAGCTCCTCCTCGGTCAGTTCGCGCAGTTCGCCAGGCGACGTTCCCACTGCCATCAGAACTGCTCCTCTCGGGTAACGATGCGTGCCTTGATCGGCAACTTGTGGATCGCGCGGGTCAGAGCTTCCCTGGCGACCTTCTCTTCGGGATAGCTCAGCTCGAACAGCACGCGTCCGGGCTTGACGTTGGCGACCCACCACTCCGGGCTGCCCTTGCCCGAACCCATGCGGGTTTCGGCGGGCTTCTTGGTCAGCGGCCGGTCAGGAAAGATGTTGATCCACACCTTGCCGCCACGCTTGATGTGCCGGTTGATCGCGATACGGGCCGACTCGATCTGTCGGTTGGTGATGTAGGCGTGCTCCAGTGCCTGGATGCCGTAGTCACCGAAACTCACCGTCGTACCGCCGCTGGCGATGCCACGCTGCCTGGGGTGGTGCTGCTTGCGGTGCTTGACCTTTCGGGGAATCAACATGTGTCAGCTCTCCGTGTTCTCAGCGGCAGGCGCCTCTGTGGCGGCGGGCACCTCAGTGGCAGCTGCCGACGTGTCAGCGGCGGGCGCTTCCTCGCTGGCGGCGCGGCCCGCTTCGGTGCTCGTCGCCGTGGTGCCCGAGGCGCCACTGCGGCGCGGACGGGTGCCCGACGGACGATCCCGGCGCGGACGCTCGGCGCCTGCGGGAACGGCAGCGGTCAGCTCACGCTTGCCACCGACGATGTCGCCCTTGTAGATCCAGACCTTCACGCCGATCCGACCGAACGTCGTCTTGGCCTCGTACAGGCCGTAGTCGATGTCGGCGCGCAGCGTGTGCAGCGGAACGCGGCCCTCGCGGTAGAACTCCGAGCGGCTCATCTCGGC
>JAVRPF010000586.1:0-3247 GCA_032162385.1 Mycobacterium sp. | reverse complement strand
CGTCGATGGTCACCAACTGGACGGTGGCTCCGGCGGGTCCCGGATCCAGCGTGACCGTGAAGACCAGCTGGACGGGCGCCGGCGGTGTCAAGGGCTTTTTCGAAAGGACCTTTGCGCCCTTGGGGCTGAAGAAAATTCAGGGTGAGGTGCTTTCCAACCTGAAGAAGGAACTCGAAAGCTAGGCCTCAGCGCAGCGTCACCCGGGTTTGCAACAACAGCTCGAGTTGTTCGCCGTATGCACGCAGCGAATCGGCGGTCAGCATTTCAAGATGCGTGCTGTCTACCGAGTAGGTGGCGATTTCCCCGGCAACATAAGGCCGCCAGATTCGTTGCTGGGACCGGGCCGCCCGCCCGGTTCGCAGTCCCCGCCACCGTGACCTCGGTCGGGGGCCGCCGCCGTTGTCGCTTCGACCGCGGGCCGCGGAGAAGATGACCATATCGCCGTCGAACACACCGGGCACGTGTTCGGCCAGACGCAGCTGGTTTGCCTTGACGCTTTGCGCCATGAACTCCAGCAGCTGCTGGGGGGGAAGCGGGAAGGCAAACTCCGGCGCCCCCTGCTGATGAACGAGTTCTTCGGCCTGACGGTAGCTGAGGGGTCCCGACTGTACGGGGATGTCGATGCGATTGGTCCGCAAGATGTGTTCCAGGATGTGGCTTTCGTCCAGCGTCTGGTTCTTTGCGACGGCCCGGCTGGCGCTCAGCTTTGCGATGAACTTGTGGGCACTGAATACCGGGTCAAGCAGTACCAGGCTTTGGACCACACATCCGCGCCGCTGGAGCTCAATGGCGAGTTCGTGGGCGACGACGCCCCCGAACGACCAGCCGAGAATCTTGTAGGGCCCGTCGGGATATAGGGCTTGGATCCGGTCTGCGTAGTTTGCCGCCATCCGACGAATCGAGGCCGGCTCCTGTTCGTCGTCGTGCGGGATTTGGTTGATCCCGATGATCGGGCAATTCAGATAATCGCCCAGGGCCCGATACGACCAGCTAAGTCCGAGGCCGTCGTGGATGCAGCACAGCGGAACGCCGGTGCCCTCCTGGAAGACCTCGACCGGGACGATCTCCGACGCGCTGTCATGCTCGCCCAACTGCTCGCTCAGGCTTCGGACGGACGGGGCATAGAACATGGTGCGAACCGGAAGGTGAATATCGAGGGCTGCGTTGAGAGCGGCGATCCCCCGCCTTGCGGAGAGCGAAGCGCCGCCGAGGTCGAAGAACGAATCATCCACCCCGACGCGCTCGATACCCAGCACTTGTGCGTAGATGCGGGCGATGACCTGCTCGGTCTCGGTGTGCGGGGCCTGGAACGGTGTGGCGGCGAATACCGGTGCCGGTAGCGCCTTGGTGTCGATCTTGCCCGAGGAGGTCAGCGGGAACTCGTCGAGCACCACAATCTGCGCCGGCAGCATGTATTCGGGTAATTGCGCGCTCAACCGTTGGCGCACCGCGCTGATCTCCATGTTGGTGTTCGGATTGTTGGCGTGGGCGGTGCGTTGGTGGGCCGCGGCGGGGGGCAGGTAGACGTCGGTCAGCGGGGGGCCGGGCTCGCTGGGGGTGAGGAAGACGGCGTCCAGGGTGCCGGGCTCGGCACCCCAGGTGACGGCGACGTGGTATCCGGCGTTTTCACCGAGGCGGTGCAGCTGTTCGGGGGTGACGGCGTCGGGGGTTGCCGTGCGCTGAGTGAGTGCGTCGGTCAGGGGCAGCCCGTCGGCCAGCGCGTGCTCGATGCGGACGTCGGTGGCCAGTCCGGCGCGGGGGATCTCGGTGATGCGAACCGCGGCCGGACGTTGCGAGGCCAAACGTGCGTGCAGCCCGAGCAGGCCTGCGCATTCGCGCCACGTCCAGGTGGGCGCGGCGGCCACGGAGCGTACCGGGGCGGGGGATTTGCGGATGACGATGTCGTAGCGGTACCGGTTGAGTTCGTTGTCGGCCAACCCGCGTTTGACTTGGATGTCGAGTCCGGCCGCGGACGGGTGGCCGGCGGCCCAGGTGGTGAAGAAGTCGGGCGCCAGTAGTAGTTCGGGTTCGCTGACCACGGCGCGGTGGGCCCGTTGGCGGATCTCGGCGGCGTCGGCGGTGGTGGTGCGGGCGAGCGCGACTCCGGTTTGGAACGCGTCCTGCAGGGTGTGGTTACGGATGTCGCCGATGAACAGTGCGCCGCCGGGAGCGAGCAGCTCCATGGCGCTGTCGATGAGGTCGGCCAGGTATCCACTGTTGGGGAAGTACTGGGCCACCGAGTTGACAATGATGGTGTCGAAGTAGCCCTGCGGCAGTGCCTCGGTGACGTGTGCGGGCCGGGTCAGCAGCTGGACCCGATCACGCCAGGGCAGCTGCAGCCGCTCCAGCGAACGGGCGAGGTTGTCGATGGCCACCGCCGACATGTCCGTGGCGACATAGCGCTCACATTGCGGGGCGATCTGCGACAGCAGCAACCCCGAACCGGCGCCGATCTCCAGCACTCGCTTGGGCCGCAGGGCCAAGATCCGGTCGACCGTGGCCGCGCGCCATTCGAACATCTCCTCGAGCGGAATCGGATCACCGGTGTAGCTGCTGTTCCAGCCGCGGAAATCCATGCCGAATTCCGGCACGCCGCCCTGACCGTCGTACAGCTCGTCGTACACGTGTTGCCACTGTCCGACGATCTCGGCGTCGTGGTCTGCGGTGGTGGCGCGCCTCAGGGTGAGGTAGGCGATGAGGTGGTCGCCCGCGTTGCTGTGGTGCACCGTGGTGACGGCCTGGGTGACCTGCGGGCAGGCCAGCAGGGCGCTTTCGATTTCGCCGAGTTCGATGCGATAGCCGCGGATCTTGACCTGCTCGTCGGCGCGCCCGACATACCGCAGCTGCCCATCGGAGCCCCAGGACACCAGATCCCCGGTGCGATACATCCTTTTCGCGGGCGTCCCTGCCTCGCCGAACGGACACGCCAGGAACCGCGACGCCGTTAAATCCGGCCGGCGCACATATCCACCGGCCAACCCGGCGCCGGCCACATACAACTCGCCGACCACCCCGGCCGGCACCGGACGCAGCCACTTGTCCAGCACGAAAAACGCGAGATGCCCCAGCGGCCCGCCAATCGGGCTGACATTGCTCTCGGCGTCGCCGTCGACGAGCTCCCGGAACGAGGCATGCACCGTCGTCTCGGTGATGCCATACATATTGATCAAGCGCGGTGACCCCGGGTGGTTGCCCCGCCAGGGGCTAAGACGCTGCGGTTCCAGCGCCTCACCGCCAAACACCACCG
>JAVRPF010000585.1:0-7042 GCA_032162385.1 Mycobacterium sp. | reverse complement strand
ACGGTGGCTCCCCCGCCTGGACTCGAACCAGGAACCTTCCGATTAACAGTCGGAAGCTCTGCCAATTGAGCTACAGGGGACTGCCCGTTCGGCCGCGGAACCAGCCCGCTGACCGAGGATCGACTTTAGCGTACGGATCGCCGAACTTCGGCATCGGGCACCGGGCCACCTCATCCCGACGCACGCGGCGGAGTGAGGCAGGATGGAGGCAATGCACCGTCATCTGGGAGGGGTCCTGTGATCCGAGCCGCCGTCGTATTGGCCGTCGGCTACGTCTTGGGAGCGAAGGCCGGGCGACGCCGCTACGAGCAGATCGCCGGGACCTATCGCGCCGTCACCGGCAGCCCGAAGACCAAGGCCGTGATCGACGCGGGGCGCCGCAGATTGGCCAACCGGGTGTCACCCGATCCGGCGCTGGTGAATCTGACTGCCATCGACGCCGAGACGTCGGTGCTGCATCCCGAGAACCCGCAGGCCAGGTCCGACGGGCGTTAGCCGATCGGCACGGTCCAGGTCTGACCTGGCACGAGCGGGCCGGTGGTCAGGCCCGCGTCCGGGCCGTTACCGCCGTTGTAGGTCGGCCTGCCAAGGTTGACCCCGTTCCCGTTGGAGTAGCCCAGGCACGGCATGTCCTGGCCGTTGAAGGAGCCTGTGGCTAGGCAGGCCGGGCCGGCAACAGCCTGGCCGGCGCCGGAGAGAGCGATGGCGATCGGAGCGGCCACAGCGGCGACCGCGAACGCGCCCGCTGCGACGACTCGGTGAGCGCGGATGGTCATGAGGTGCCTTCCCAGTGTTCCCGACAGCGCATTCACCTTAGCGTGTGTGACCGTCTCACGCAGTAAGGTCGTCGCCGCTGGCCTGCTCGAGCAGGCTGCGACGGTAATTCTCCATCGCGACCAGGTCGCCGAACAACGCGAGATACTCGTCGCCCTGCTCGACCGGCGACATCCGGTGCAGCTTGGACTTCATCTCGGCGATCTGCCGACCCACCCACACCTCTTGGAGCCTGGCGAGCACGCCGGAGATGTAGCGCGGCAAGCGCTCGTCGTCCTCGACGCGGATGGCCTCCACCCCGAGTTCGTTGACCAGATTGCCCGCCTCCGGTGACGACGTCTGCTCGCGCACGGTCTCGATCCACTGGGCTCCGGACAGCCCCGCCGCCGTGCCGCCCGCCGCCGCGATCGCCTTCCGCAAGGCCGCGTAGGCCGGGTGGGTGAAGCCCTCGACCGTCAACGCGTCGAACACCGGCCCGGCGATCACCGGGTACTGCAGCGCCGACTTGAGCGCCTCCCGCTGCGGCCACAACGTGGGATCGCGGGGGTTGGGCCTCTGCACCATCGACGTGGGTGGCTTCGCAGCCCCCCGCGCCGCCGGATCGGCAGCGGCCGACCGCCGCCCGTCGCCGCGGCCTGCGGGGCGCCCGGCTTCCTCGCGCACCCGTCCGATCACCTGTGCGACGTCCTCCCAGCCCACCCAGCCGGCCAGTTGACGCGCGTACTCGTCGCGCAGTGAGGAGTCCTTGATCTTCGCCACCATCGGCACGCAGCGGCGCAGCGAGCTCACCCGTCCCTCCGCGCTGTCCAGGTCGTGGTCCTCCAGCGCCGTGCGAATCGCGAACTCGAACAAGGGGGTTCGGCGCGCCACCAGGTCGCGAAGCGCGCCGTCGCCGGACTTGAGTCGCAGGTCGCAGGGGTCCATGCCGTCGTCGGCGACCGCCACGAACGACTGGCCCGCGAGGTTCTGCTCCCCCTCCAACGCCTTCACCGCGGCCGCCCGCCCCGCCGCGTCGCCGTCGAACACATAGATCAGCTCGCCGCGAAAGAAGTTGTCGTCCATCATGAGTCGGCGCAGCATCGCCAGGTGTTCGTCGCCGAACGCGGTGCCACAGGAGGCCACCGCCGTCGTCACCCCGGCCAGGTGCATCGCCATCACGTCGGTGTAGCCCTCGACCACCACGGCCTGGTGCCCCTTGGCAATGTCGCGCTTGGCCAAGTCGAGCCCGAACAACACGTTCGACTTCTTGTACAACACCGTCTCCGGGGTGTTGACGTACTTGGCCTCCATGGTGTCGTCGTCGAACAGCCGGCGTGCGCCGAACCCGATGACCTCGCCCGACGACACCCGGATCGGCCAGAGTAGCCGCCGATGGAAACGGTCCATCGGGCCGCGCCTGCCCTCGCGCGACAGGCCCGCCGCTTCGAGTTCCTTGAACTCAAATCCCTTGCGCACCAGGTGCTTCGTGAGCGTGTCCCAGCCCGACGGGGCGAATCCGCAGCCGAACTTTGCCGCCGCGTCGGCGTCGAAGTTGCGCTCGAACAGGTATTGCCGGGCCGTAGCGGCCTCGGCGGACTTCAGCGCCTCGGCGTAGAACTCCTGGGCCGCGGCATTGGCGGCGATCAACCGGCTCCGGCTACCGCGGTCCCGCTGCACGTTCGTGGTCGAGGAACCGGTGTAGGTGACGGTGTAGCCGAGCCGGTCGGCAAGCATTTCCACCGACTCCACGAAGGTGACGTGTTCGATCTTCTGGAGAAACGCGTAGACGTCGCCGCCCTCACCGCAGCCGAAGCAGTGGAAGTGTCCGTGGTTGGGGCGGACGTGGAAGGACGGCGACTTCTCGTCGTGGAACGGGCACAGGCCCTTGAGCGAGTCGACGCCCGCGCGGCGCAACTGGACGTAGTCGCCCACGACGTCCTCGATGCGGACCCGTTCACGGATGGCGGCGATGTCGCGATCTGGGATCCTCCCCGAACCCCGTGTCGCTCCGCTCCTGCCCGCCGATCCCGCCATCGGCTCAGTCTATGCGGGCCGAGTGGGTCGGTTACCCGGGTTCGAGCCTCTCCAGCCGACCCTCGGTGAATGACGCGATCTGGTCGAGGATCACCCGCAGCCGGGCGCCGTCGTCTGCGGCGTCGTTGAATTCCGGCACGAAGATCGGGTCGAGGGTCGCGGGTGCCCCGGCCAGCAGGAACTGGGCCACCTGGTGGATCCTCACCCGTTGCCGCGCCTGCAATTCGAGGTGCGGCGGATCGGACATGATGAACTGCAACGCCAGAATCTTCAGCACGGCGACCTCGGCGCGCACCAACGACGGCACCGACAGTTCGGCCTGGTAGCGGACCAGCCGACCGGCACCTGCGGTCTCCCTGGTGGCCGCGATGGCCGCCGAGGCGAACCGCCCAACCAACTCGCTGGTCAGCTTCTTCAGCGCGACGGACGCAATCAAGGTGCCGTCGTACATGCCGATGGCGGCGACCACCGGCAGCGCCGAGAGTCGCTCGGCCGCCGCGACCAGGGCGTCGGCGCCGAGCCCGGCACCCATCCCGCTCGCCTGGCCGAGCCGGCCCAGCGCCGCGGCCGCGTCGTCGTCGGCCAGCACGCGCATATCGATGCGGCCCGACACCACCCCGTCCTCGACGTCGTGCACGGAGTAGGCGACGTCGTCGGCCCAGTCCATGATCTGGGCCTCAAGGCAGGGCTTGGCCTCCGGCGCACCGGACCGCGCCCACGAAGCCCCGGGAGCGTCGTCGGCGTAGAAGCCGAACTTGCCGGTCTCCGAGGCTCGGTACCACGGATACTTGGTGACGGCGTCCAGCGCGGCCCGGGTCAGGTTCAGGCCGGCGCTGCGCCCTTGCGGGTCAAGCACTTTGGGCTCGAGTCGAGTGAGGATGCGGAAGTTCTGCGCGTTGCCCTCGAAGCCGCCGAAGTCGATGGCCACCTCGTTGAGCGCCCGCTCACCGTTGTGACCGTAGGGCGGATGGCCGATGTCGTGGGCCAGCCCGGCGAGGTCGACCAGGTCGGGATCGCAGCCCAACCCGACCGCCATTCCCCGCCCGATCTGGGCCACCTCCAGCGAGTGGGTCAACCGGGTCCGCGGCGTCTCGCTCTGCCGCGGACCGACCACCTGCGTCTTGTCGGCCAGCCGGCGCAGCGCGGCACTGTGCAGCACCCGGGCGCGGTCACGGGCGAAGTCGGTGCGGTGCTCGGTGTCGGTGCCCGCCAGCGCGGCACCCTTGGGGGCCTCGGCCACCAAGCGCTCGCGGTCGAAGTCGTCGTATGGGTCGTTGCTCGTAGTCACCGAGGCACAGTCTGCCAGGACTGTTCGCCGGTCTCGGACGTCCGGGGCACGGCGCCCATTAGATTGACGGTCATGCGCGTTGCCCGCTTCCTCAGCCTGGTCCTCGCGGTCCTGACCGCGGGCCTGGTGCTGGTGCCGACCGTGCCGACAGCCAGGGCCGAACCGCCATTCCGGCTCTCCGATTACGTCACCGACAACGCGAACGCGCTGAACGGTAGCGGCCTCTCCGCAGTGCAGGGCGCCGTGCAGAACCTGTACAACTCCCGCCAGGTCCGGTTGTGGGTCGTCTACGTCGACTCGTTCTCCGGCCAGGCCGCCGACACGTGGGCCCGAAACACGAGGCGGATAAGCGACTTCCAGGACGAAGACGCCATCCTTGCCGTCGCCACCGCCGACCGCGCGTACGCGCTCCTGGTGCCCGACGCGGCCACGGGCGGGGTCGACGTGGACACCCTGCGCCGCAACGACGTCGAGCCCGCGTTGCGCCGAGGCGACTGGTCCGGTGCGGCCGTGGCCGCCGCAGAAGGCCTGAACCGGCCCCCGGCGTCCGGCGGCGAGATCTCCTGGGTGGGAATGGTGGCCATCCTGGCCGTCATCGCCGTCGCGGTGCTGGTGCTGTTGTGGTGGAGGCGGTGGCGCAAGCGCAAGCGCCGCGAGGCCGAGTTTGCAGCCGCGCAACGGGTGGATCCCGCCGATCCCAGCGCGCTGGCGTCCGTCCCCATCGACGCACTCGACGACCTGTCCCGCTCGACGGTCGTCGAGGTGGACAACGCGGTGCGCACCAGCGACAACGAATTGGCCCTTGCGGTCGAGGAATTCGGCGAGAAGGACACGGCGCCGTTCACCGCGGCCGTGGCGGACGCCAAGAAGACGCTTTCCCAGGCGTTCAACGTTCGCCAGATCCTCGACGACGCCGTGCCCGAGACTCCGCAGCAGCGGCGCGACCTGCTGACCCGCGTGATCGTCGCGGCAGCGAGGGCCGACCAGGCGCTCGACGCCCAGCGCGCCGCGTTCCAACAGCTGCGCGACCTCCTCATCAACGCCCCGACCCGGCTCGACACGTTGACCCAGCAGATGGTGGATCTGACCGCGCGCCTCGAACCGGCGCAGCAGACGTTGACTGGCCTGCACGCGCAGTTCGCCGACACCGCGCTGACCGCAGTGGCGGGCAACATCGACACCGCCAAGCAGCGGCTGAAGTTCGCCGACCAGAACATCACGAACGCGCGCACACTGGTCGCGCGGCCCGCCGACCGGCAGGGTGGCCTGGTGGACGCCATCCGGGCCGCGGAGTCCGCCCTGGGTCAAGCCCGCACCATGCTGGACGCCGTCGACAGCGCCGCCACCGACATCAACCGTGCCGTCGCAGGCCTACCTGCGGCGATTGCCGACATCCAGGCCGGCATCAACCAGGCCGCAGGGCAGCTCGCGCAGGGCCGCGTCCCGCACGCAACGGAACTCGGCGCGGCCCGGGACGCGGCCATGACGGCAGTGTCGAACGCTCAGAGCACCGGCAACGCCGATCCGCTTGGCGCGTTCACCCAGCTGACCCAGGCCGACGCCGAACTCGACCGGTTGCTGGCCACGATCACCGAGGAACGGGAGGCCACCGAGCGGTTGAGCCGCGCGTTCGACCAGGCACTGTTCACCGCCCAGTCCCGGGTGCGTTCGGTGTCGGACTACATCGACACCCGCCGCGGGACCATCGGCCCCGAAGCCCGCACCCGGCTGTCCGAGTCCGTCCGCCAACTCGAGGCGGCACAGGCCAAGCGAACCACCAACCTGTCGGAGGCCATCGCACACGCCAACGGTGCGTCGATGCTGGCGGCCCAGGCGCAGACCATGGCCAACGCGGACGTCAGCAATGCACAGCGCTCCTTCACCGGTGGGGGCTACGGCGGCGGGGGCGGGGGCAACATGGGCGCGGTGCTCGGCGGCATCATCATCGGCAACATCCTGTCCGGGGCGCTGCGCGGCGGCATCGGTGGCAGCGTGGGCGGCGGAGGCTGGAGTTCGACCACGTTCGGCGGCTCGGGTGGCGGTGGGTTGAGCGGTGGCGGGGGCCGCTTCTAGGAGGCTCGGCGCCTTAATCTTCTTGCCATCGCGCCCAAATCAACGTTTTGCAGGCGACCACTCGGGCACTTCTTCTGCAAATAGCGGATCTCGGCTCCCTGGCGGGAGCGAAAAACTACGCGCCCTTCAGTCGGACCGCCAAGTAGTCACTGACTGCATCGACGGCCACTCGGTCCTGAGTCATGGCGTCGCGTTCGCGGATGGTGACCGCCTGATCGTCGAGCGAATCGAAGTCCAGCGTCACGCAGAACGGGGTGCCAATTTCGTCCTGCCTGCGGTAGCGGCGGCCGATCGCGCCCGCGTCGTCGAAGTCGACGTTCCACGACTTGCGCAGTTCGGCCGCCAGGTCGCGGGCCTTGGGCGACAGGTCGGCGTGCCGGGACAGCGGCAGCACCGCCGCCTTGATCGGCGCGAGCCGAGGGTCGAGTCGCAATACGGTGCGCTTGTCCACGCCGCCCTTGGCGTTGGGCGCCTCGTCCTCGTGGTAGGCGTCGACCAGGAACGCCATCAGCGACCGGGTCAGACCGGCTGCCGGCTCGATGACGTAGGGCACGTAGCGAGCCTCGGTTGCCTGGTCGTAGAACGAGAGATCCGTCCCGGAATGCTTTGAGTGCGTGGACAAGTCGAAATCGGTGCGGTTCGCCACGCCTTCGAGCTCGCCCCAGGGGTTGCCCTGGAAGCCGAACTTGTACTCGATGTCGACCGTGCGGTCGGAATAGTGCGACAGCTTGTCCTTGGGATGCTCGAAGAGCCGCAGGTTGTCGGCGTCGATGCCGAGGTCGACGTACCACTGCAGCCGGGTGTCGATCCAGTACTGGTGCCATTCTTTGGCAGTCGACGGTTCGACGAAGAACTCCATCTCCATCTGCTCGAACTCGCGGGTGCGGAAGATGA
>JAVRPF010000584.1:0-4995 GCA_032162385.1 Mycobacterium sp. | reverse complement strand
CTGGACACCATTGGTGTCGACTATCCGTTCGGTGGATGTGATCACGGTCTCAGTCTGCCCTCGGATTCGACGCGCACGAGTTCGGGTGCGGGAAATCCGACGGAACTTGGACGCGGGTTCACATTCGCCCCAATACACCCCGTCGGGAACTGTGCGACGTTGGTCTAGCGGTAGCCTGAACTAACCAATTATGCGTATCGGAAGGACCTGGCCGGCGGTGTCACCCGCTGGCCGAAGACAACGATGAATCGAAAGAACGTCATCCGTGCCCTCACCGCCATCGCGGTCGTGCTCCTCCTGGCATGGGGCTTCTACTTCTTCAGTGACGACACCCGCGAGTACCACCCCGTGGACACGTCGGTGGCGATGAGCCAAATCAACGGTGACAACGTCAAGGCCGCCCAGATCGACGACCGCGAACAGCAGGTCCGGCTGGATCTCAAGAGCGGCAACGGCGACACCGAGGGCAAAGACAAGATCATCGCGAAGTACCCGACCGGTTATGGGGTACCGCTGTTCGACGCACTGAGCGCCAAGAACGCCAAGACCAACACCGTGGTCAATGGGGGCAGCATCTTCGGGTCGCTGCTGTTCTACCTGCTGCCGCTGCTGCTGCTCGTCGGGTTGTTCGTGATGTTCTCCCGCATGCAGTCCGGCGGCCGGATGGGCTTCGGCTTCGGCAAGTCGAAGGCCAAGCAGCTGAACAAGGACGCGCCCAAGACCACGTTCGCCGACGTCGCCGGTGTCGACGAGGCGGTCGAGGAGCTCTACGAGATCAAGGACTTCCTGCAGAACCCGGCGCGGTACCAGGCGCTCGGTGCCAAGATCCCGAAGGGCGTGCTGCTTTACGGCCCGCCCGGCACGGGCAAGACGCTGTTGGCCCGCGCCGTCGCCGGTGAGGCGGGGGTGCCGTTCTTCACCATTTCGGGTTCGGACTTCGTCGAGATGTTCGTCGGCGTTGGCGCGTCGCGGGTCCGGGACATGTTCGAGCAGGCCAAGCAGAACAGTCCCTGCATCATCTTCGTCGACGAGATCGACGCCGTCGGCCGTCAGCGCGGTGCCGGCCTCGGCGGCGGGCACGACGAACGCGAGCAGACGCTCAACCAGCTGTTGGTTGAGATGGACGGCTTCGGCGAACGCCAGGGTGTCATTCTGATCGCGGCCACCAACCGCCCCGACATCCTGGACCCTGCGCTGCTGCGGCCCGGCCGGTTCGACCGGCAGATCCCGGTGTCCAACCCCGACATCGCAGGCCGGCGTGCGGTGCTGCGGGTGCATTCGGCGGGCAAGCCGGTCGCACCCGACGCCGATCTGGACGGGCTGGCCAAGCGAACCGTCGGGATGTCGGGCGCCGACCTGGCCAACGTCATCAACGAAGCCGCGCTGCTCACCGCCCGCGAGAACGGCACCGTGATCACCGGGGCCGCGCTCGAGGAGGCCGTGGACCGGGTCGTCGGCGGTCCGCGCCGCAAGGGCCGCATCATCAGCGAGCACGAGAAGAAGATCACCGCCTACCACGAAGGCGGGCACACGCTGGCCGCGTGGGCGATGCCGGACATCGAGCCGATCTACAAGGTGACGATCCTGGCGCGCGGGCGCACCGGCGGTCACGCCGTCGCGGTGCCCGAGGACGACAAGGGTCTGATGACCCGCTCGGAGATGATCGCGCGTCTGGTCTTCGCCATGGGTGGACGCGCCGCCGAGGAACTGGTGTTCCGCGAGCCGACCACCGGGGCGGTGTCCGACATCGATCAGGCCACCAAGATCGCCCGCGCCATGGTCACCGAGTACGGCATGAGCTCCAAGCTCGGTGCGGTCAAGTACGGCACCGAGCACGGTGATCCGTTCCTGGGTCGCACCATGGGAAACCAGGCCGACTACAGCCACGAGGTCGCCCAGATCATCGACGACGAGGTGCGCAAGCTGATCGAGGCCGCCCACACCGAAGCGTGGGAGATCCTCAGCGAATACCGCGACGTGCTGGACATCCTTGCCGGCGAACTGCTGGAGAAGGAGACCCTGCACCGCGTCGAACTCCAGGCCATCTTCGGTGACGTGAAGAAGCGGCCGCGGCTCACCATGTTCGACGACTTCGGTGGTCGGGTGCCGTCGGACAAGCCGCCGATCAAGACGCCCGGCGAGCTGGCCATCGAGCGCGGTGAGGAGTGGCCGAAGCCGGCGCCCGAGCCCGCATTCAAGGTGGCCATCGCGGCCGCGACCAAGGCCGCCGAAGCGGCGGCGCGGCACAACGGCTCGAACGGTGTTGGCGGCAACGGTTCTCCGGTGAACGGCAACGGCGAGCACCCCAGCGGGGCACCCGGAACCGGTCCGACCCAGCCCGACTACGGCGCCCCCGCGGGCTGGCACGCGCCCGGCTGGCCGCCGCCCCACCCCGGTCAACACCCACAGGGTTACTGGTACCCGCCACCACCGCCGCCTCCGTCGGGCTGGCAGCCACAGCAGGCGCCGTACCCGCCCTATCAGCCGTACCCGCAGCCCGGGCAGCACGTCCCGCAGGGTGGCGCACCCGCGCCCGCCCCGCACGACGAACAGAGTCACGGTGACCGGTCAGACGACCGCCACAATCCGCCACCGCCTGGCTGACACGAACGGAGCCACCAGATGACGCGGTCGCAGATCGATCCGGCCACGCTCACCATCCCAGAGTTCGACCAGGGCCGAGTCGAGGCCGCCGTGCGCGAGTTGCTGATCGCCATCGGGGAGAACCCGCAGCGGCCGGGCCTGATCGACACTCCATCGCGGGTGGCCAGGGCGTACCGGGAGATGTTCGCCGGCCTCTACACCAATCCCGACGACGTGCTCAACACCACGTTCGACGAACAGCACGACGAACTGGTGCTGGTCAAGGACATCCCGATGTACTCGATGTGTGAGCACCACCTGGTGGCCTTCCACGGTGTCGCGCATGTCGGCTACATCCCCGGGGTGGACGGCCGGATCACCGGCCTGTCCAAGCTCGCCAGGGTGGTGGACCTGTACGCCAAACGGCCGCAGGTGCAGGAGCGCCTGACCGGGCAGGTCGCCGACGCGATGATGCGCAAGCTCGACCCCCGCGGCGTCATCGTCGTCGTCGAGGCCGAGCACCTCTGCATGGCGATGCGCGGCATCCGCAAGCCCGGTGCCGTCACCACCACGTCGGCGGTGCGCGGGCAGTTCAAGACCGACAACGCATCGCGGTCCGAGGCGCTGGATCTCATCCTGCGGAAGTGAGCCCACCACGCACGCAGGTGATGGGGGTCGTCAACGTCACCGACGACTCCTTCTCCGACGGGGGGCTCTTCCTGGACCGCGACCGCGCCGTCGAGCACGGTCTGGCACTGGCCGCACTGGGCGCGGCAATCATCGACGTCGGCGGTGAGTCCACGCGGCCCGGTGCCACCCGCATTGACGCGAGCATCGAGACGGCCCGAGTGATACCGGTGATCAAAGATCTTGCCGGGCAAGGCATCACGGTCAGCATCGACACCATGCACGCCGAGGTAGCTCGGGCCGCGCTTGAGAACGGGGCCCGGATCGTCAACGACGTGTCCGGCGGGCTGGCCGACCCGGCCATGGCGCCGCTGCTCGCCGACGCCGGGGTGCCCTGGGTGTTGATGCACTGGCGCTCGGTCGTCGCGGACCGGCCGCACCAGGCGCCCGACTACGCCGACGTCGTCTCCGACGTCCGCACCGAACTCTTGCGCAGCGTGGACGCCGCGGTGTCGGCAGGGGTCGACCCGGCTCAACTGATCATCGATCCCGGCCTGGGATTCGCCAAGAACGCCGAACACAACTGGTCGCTGCTGCGAGCGCTGCCGCAGTTCGTCGCGACCGGCATCCCGGTGCTGGTCGGTGCCTCCCGCAAGCGCTTCCTCGGGACGCTGCTGGCCGATCCCGACGGAGTGCCGCGGGATCCGGCAGGCCGGGAGACCGCCACCGCGGTGATCTCCGCGCTGGCCGCCCAACACGGGGTGTGGGGCGTGCGCGTGCACGACGTCGGAGCGAGCGTCGATGCGCTCAAGGTCGTCGAGGCGTGGTCCGGTGAGGCGCATGGCTGACCGAATCGAGTTGTGCGGCCTGACCGTTCGTGGTCATCACGGCGTGTTCGAACACGAGCGCCGGGACGGACAGGACTTCGTCGTCGACGTCACGGTGTGGATCGACCTCGCTGCGGCCGCGGCGAGCGACGACCTCGCCGACACGCTCGACTACGGCGTAATCGCACAGCGGGCGGCCGACGTCGTGGCCGGGCCGCCGCGGAACCTGATCGAGACCGTTGCCGCCGAGATCGCCGAAGGCGTGATGACCGACGCGCGGGTGCACGCCGTCGAGGTCGTCGTGCACAAGCCCAGCGCACCGATCCCGTTGACGTTCCACGACGTCGCCGTGGTGGCCAGGCGGTCGCGCCGCGGCGGCTGGGGAGTCGAGGCATGAGCCGAGTCGTGTTGTCGATCGGGTCCAACCTGGGCGATCGACTTGCGCTGCTGCAGTCGGTGGTCGACGGGCTCGGCGATGCGGTCCGGGCGGTGTCACCGGTTTACGAGACGGATGCGTGGGGCGGCGTCGAACAGGGAGCGTTCCTCAATGCCGTTGTCGTCGCCGACGACCCCGCCGTGGACTGCCGCGGCTGGCTGCGACGCGGCCGGGAACTCGAGAACGCAGGCGGCCGGGTCCGCGACAAACGTTGGGGCCCACGCACACTCGACGTCGACCTGATCACCTGCCACGCCGGCGTGACCGAGGTGCGGTCGGACGACGAGGTGCTCACCCTGCCGCATCCACTCGCGCACGAGCGCGCCTTCGTACTGGTCCCGTGGCTCGCGGTGGACCCCGCCGCCACGCTGACGGTCGGCGGCCGGACGCGGTCCGTCGCGGACCTGCTGAACGCCATCGACCCGGCCGAGCGGGTCGGGGTGCGGCGCACGGACCTAGCCCTGGTGACGTGATGGGGCCGACCCGCAAACGTGACCTGACGGCCGCGACGGTGATCGCCGC
>JAVRPF010000583.1:0-4080 GCA_032162385.1 Mycobacterium sp. | reverse complement strand
GACGCCCCGGGTCGTAGGTCACCGAACCAGGATGGCACAGCGCCGCACCCCGGGCAGTTCCGGCGCGCCACCGGGCGGCGCTCGGCCTCGAGACGCGCCGTCGATCAACTATGGGTAGTAATGTCGGTTGGATGGTCGGCCGGTGCCGAATCCCCTGCCCGGCACGCAGCACCGATCCAGATTGAGGACTGAATGAGCGAGCTCGCCAACGCCGGAAGGAGACGCGCGCAACCGGCGGCCGGTGACGGCCCAACGGGCCGCTCACCTGGCGCCAACCGGCGTGGCAACCGACTGCCCCGCGACGAACGCCGCGGGCAGCTGCTCATCGCCGCCAGCGAGGTCTTCGTCGACCGCGGCTACCACGCGGCGGGCATGGACGAGATCGCCGACCGGGCGGGCGTTAGTAAACCCGTGCTGTACCAACACTTCTCGTCCAAGCTGGAGCTGTACCTGGCGGTGCTGCAACGACATGTCGACAACCTGGTGTCCGGCGTGCGGCAGGCACTGCGCACCACCACCGACAACCGCCAACGGCTACGCGCCGCGGTCCACGCGTTCTTCGACTTCATCGAACACGACGGCCAGGGCTACCGGTTGATCTTCGAGAACGACTACGTCACCGAACCGCAGGTGTCGGCGCAGGTGAAGGTCGCCACCGAATCCTGCACCGACGCGGTGTTCGACCTGATCAGCCGCGACTCGGGGCTGGAAGCGCATCGCGCCCGGATGATCGCGGTCGGCCTCGTTGCCGTCAGCGTGGACTGCGCGCGGTACTGGCTGAACAGCGACCGGCCGATCTCGAAGGACGCCGCGGTCGAGGGCACGGTGCAGTTCGCCTGGGGCGGCCTGTCACACGTGCCGCTCACCCGCGGCTAGCGGTCACGCCTTCTTGGCGGAATCCGCCAAGATGCCGAAACCGACCCGACGCCCGTCGGAAGCACCGATCTCGACGTAGGCGATCTTGGCGGCCTGCACCAGGAAGAGCCGGCCCTTCTCGTCGGTGAGGCTCAGCACGCCCGAGTCCGTGCTCAGCGCATCGGTGACCGACTTCTGCACCTCATCGTGTGTCTGCGCGCTGCTGAAGACCAGCTCGCGCGGGCTGTCGGTAATACCGATCTTGACCTCCACGCTGGATCCCTTCCGTTGGTCTGTGTCCTACCTCGAAAAGGCTAGTGGACGCCGAGGGCCCGCCGCCATGGTCCCTTCGCGTTCGGCGAACACCGGTGCGACGCCAGGCGAACCGAGGCCGGACCGTAACCTGGCACGCCGCGCGGCAACCTCACCCGTCACTCCCGTCCCGATAGCATCGGCCAGGTTCACCTTTCGAACCACCACCAAGCGACCCGGGAAAGTGTGATGAGCAGGCGATATCCACCGCATTCAACGTATTCGGGCTACACCTCGCGTGCCGACCGCACGGGTTCCGCCGAGACCGAGGTCCTCGACGACGTCGAGGAGTTCGACGACTACGACGAGGACTACGACGGGTACGACTACGACGAGTACGAAGACCCGATCGATCGCCGGTGGATCTGGGTCGCCGGGGTCGCCGGGGCGATCCTGCTCGTCGCGGTGATCTGCACCGTGGTCATCCTCGGTGGAGGTGACAGTGGCTCGGTATCGAAGACCGTCAGCCCGCCGGCCGCCACCACCAGCCAGGCCCCGACGACCTCAGCCGCGCCGCCCGTGGCCACATCGCAGGCACCCGTGCCGCGCCCGGGACCGTTGACGCCCGAGACGGTCACCACCGTCGCGCCCGAGCCGACGGCGAGCGCCGAACCCGCGCCGACCGTCTCGGCGCCGGACCCGCGCACGATCACGTATCAGGTGACCGGCAGCCGGCAGCTCATCGATCTGGTCACGGTGATCTACACCGACCAGCAGGGCGCCCTGCAGACCGAAGTCAACGTGGCGCTGCCGTGGTCGAGGACCGTGGTGTTGAACCCCGGTGTCGACCTCACCTCGGTGACCGCGACCAGTATCGGGGGTCAGCTGAACTGCTCGATCACCGACGCCGGCGGCGCGACGATCGCGGCGCAGGCCGCCAACTCGATGATCACCACCTGCACCAAATAGCGAAAACGCCTACGCGAGACCGAGTTCCCGCATGCGTGAGTTGTGCGTGCGCTGCAACCGGTCGAAGAACTCGGTGAGCCTGACGAGCCCCTCACCGCTCGACACGACGAGGTCCACGAGTTCGTCGTGCTCGGCGAGCACGAACTGCGCCTGCGTGATGGCCTCGCCAAGCAGCCGCCGCGACCACAGGGCCAGGCGGTGGCGCTGCTTGTCGCTGGCGGTGACCGCGGCCTTCACCTCGGCGACGACGAACTGGGAGTGACCGGTCTCCGACAGCACGGCCCGCACCACGCTGGCCGCCTCGACGGGCAGCGCATCGGCGATCTCCAGATAGAAGTCGGCTGCCAGCGCGTCACCGATGTACGTCTTGACCAGCGCCTCCAGCCAGGTGCTCGGCGTGGTCAGGCGGTGGTAGTTCTCCAGCGCGGAGGCGTACCTGGTCATCGCGGGCACCACGTCGACACCCCGCCGGTCCAGCGCGTCCCGCAACATTTCGTAGTGGTACATCTCCGCGGCGGCCATGCTGGCCATGTTGATCCGGCCGGCCAGATTGGGCGCCATCCGCGCCTCGTCGGTGAGCCGGTAGAACGCCGCCACCTCGCCGTACGCCAGCAGCGCAAACAACTCGGTCAGCCCAGGATGGTCGACCGACACACCCGGGGTCACGGGGTTCACCGTCTGCTCGGGCGGCGTTGAAGTCATGGCCCAACAGTAGACGCCGACCAGCGCGCCGACCGCCCTGGAAACCGGCCAGCTATCATGTAGTAGGAAGTGGCTCCAGAAGGTTAGGCCGCGACCAAAGAAATGTGCGTGCACGAAGTTGGCCCGCCTCCTCGAAGGCCAGGGCCCGGTGCTTTCTCGTCAGACTCGTGCGCGCTAGGACGCCGCGAGGATTGACTACGAAAGGTTACGTCGGCAACGCATGACTTCAATTACTACGGAAACCAATACATCCTTTGCTGAACTCGGCGTGCGCGAGGAGATAGTCCGCGCACTCGCCGAGAGCGGCATCGAGCACACCTTTGCCATTCAGGAACTGACCCTGCCGCTCGCGCTCGCGGGCGACGATCTGATCGGCCAGGCCCGCACCGGTATGGGCAAGACCCTCGCCTTCGGTGTGCCGCTGCTGCAGCGCATCGTCACCGACACCGCGCGGCCCCTCAACGGCATGCCGCGGGCGCTGGTCGTGGTGCCCACCCGCGAGCTGTGTCTGCAGGTCTACGACGACCTGTGCAACGCTGCCAAATATCTGCAGGCCGACGGCCGCAAGTTGTCGGTGGTCTCCATCTACGGCGGCCGCCCCTACGAACCGCAGATCGAGGCCCTGCAGAGGGGCGTCGAAGTCGTCGTCGGCACGCCTGGCCGGCTTCTCGACCTGGCCCAGCAGGGGCACCTGCAGCTCGGCGGTCTGTCGGTGCTGATTCTCGACGAGGCCGACGAAATGCTCGACCTGGGCTTCCTTCCCGACATCGAGCGGATCCTGCGGCAAATCCCCGACGAACGCCAGGCGATGCTCTTCTCGGCGACCATGCCGGACCCGATCATCACGCTGGCCCGCACCTTCATGAACCGGCCGACGCACATCCGCGCCGAGGCCCCGCATTCGTCGGCCACGCACGACACCACCAAGCAACACGCCTACCGTGCGCACGCGTTGGACAAGGTCGAACTGGTCACCCGGGTGCTGCAGGCCAATGGCCGCGGCGCGACGATGATCTTCACCCGCACCAAGCGGACCGCGCAGAAGGTCTCAGACGAGCTCGCCGAACGTGGTTTCAAGGTCGGCGCCGTCCACGGCGACCTGGGCCAGATCGCCAGGGAGAAGGCGTTGAAGGCCTTCCGCACCGGTGAGATCGACGTGCTGGTCGCCACCGACGTTGCCGCCCGCGGCATTGACATCGACGACATCACGCACGTGATCAACTACCAGATTCCCGAAGACGAGCAGGCCTACGTGCACCGGATCGGCCGCACCGGTCGCGCAGGCAAGACCGGAATCGCCGT
>JAVRPF010000582.1:0-2732 GCA_032162385.1 Mycobacterium sp. | reverse complement strand
GTCGGGCGCGCCGCGCCGCTGGCGTCTTGGGGTTTCGGTCCGCAATGGGTCGCCGACCCGCCGCAGTGTGGGGTGCTGTCCGATCCTCCTGTCGACGGCGCCACGGTCCGCGGCTGGTCGGGATCGGGACCTGGCGGCATCGTGTACGTGGTCGCGGCGGCTGCGCTCGGAGCGCCCGATCCCGCGTTGATCGGCGAGTGCGGCACGTCGACGTTGACCGCTGGACACACCAGCGGCACGGTGACGACGGTCGAGGCGCCTGCCATCGAGGCCGCGACGACGCTGGGCGTCCGCACCGAGGCCACCACCGTGGTCGAGGGCGGCACCGAAACCCATTCCCACGCAGACACGTTCACCGCGTACTTCGAGGGATACGCCGCGTACGTCACGGTGGTGACCGACCCCGGCTCGTCGGCTCCCGTGCTTGGCGCCGGCTTCGCCGCGGCGCTGCTCGTCAAGACGGTGTCGGCGCTGCGGGGCTGAACGGACCGTTGCGGGTAGATTGGCGGCGATGCTCAGGACGCTGTTCACCGTGGCGTGCGCCGCTCTGCTGGCCGCCTGTTCGAGCGGCGAACCGACGGCCGACGACGCCCATTCCGACATCTCCGGCGTCCTCGAGGTGAAGTCGACCTTCGGGCCGGACTTCAAGGTCACCACCGTCGCACCGACCGGCGTCGACCCGCGCATCCTGGCGCCGCAGACCCTTCCGCCAGGGGTGAAGTTCGAGCCGCCCGACTGCGCGAAGTTCGCGACGGGGCTGGCCGTTCCGGCCGGGCTGAAGGGCAACATGGCGGCCACCACGGCGGAAGGGGAGGGCAACCGGTTCATCGCGATCGCGGTCGAGACCTCCGAGCCGGTACCGTTGACCGACCCCGGGCAGGCCTGCCAAAAGGTGGGCTTCGCCGGCCCGGGCACCCGCGGTGTCGTCGAAGTCGCCGAATCGCCCGTCATCGACGGCGCGCGAACGCTCGGCACCCACCGCGTCGTGCAGACCGTGGTCAACGGCAAGCCGGCCAGCGGCGAGCTCTACAACTACGTCGCCGGCTTTGGCAGCTTCCTGGTGATCGTCACGGCCAACCCGTTGGTGCAGCCCAATCACCCCGTTGCCCCGGTCAACACGCAGCGGGCTCGCGACCTGTTGACCGCCGCGGTGGCCGCGGTGCGGGGCTGAGCTCACCGCACGTCGCGCGGGCGGTACTGAATGCTGATCCGCGGGCCGGTCGGCCTGGCCGTCTTCGGCACCGAATGCTCCCAGGTGCGCTGGCAGGAGCCGCCCATCACCAACAGGTCGCCGTGGCCCTGCGGCAGCCGTAGCGACCGCCCGCCACCACGTGGTCGCATCGCGAAAACCCTTCGCGCGCCGAGGGTCACGATCGCGACCATGGTGTCCTCTGTGCTGCTGCGACCGATGGTGTCACCGTGCCAGGCGACGCTGTCGGCGCCGTCGCGGTACAGGCACAGGCCTGCCGACGCGAACGGCTCGCCCAACTCACCCGCGTAGATGTCGTTCAGGCGCACGCGCAGCTTCGCGATGACGGGGTGTGGCGCTGGGTCGGAGTTGAGATCGTGGAAGCTGACGAGTCTGGGCACGGCGAGCACGCGGTCGTACATCTGCCTGCGCTCGGCGCGCCACGGGATCGACGCCTCGAGTTCGTCGAACAGCGTGTCGTGGCCGGTCAGCCAGCCCGACCGCAGGTCAATCCACGCGCCGTCACCCAGGCAGCGCCGTTCGGCGTGGTCGAAAAGCGACCCTTGAACCGTCAAGGACACGACCGCATACTATCGCACAGGCGTTCGAATTCACAGGTTGGCTGCGCCGGGGCCACGCTCGGCCATGACGTCGCCGGGGTTCGCCAGCAGGCACGTCTTCAAGCTCAGGCAGCCGCAGCCGATGCACCCGGCCAGGTTGTCGCGCAACCGCTGCAGGTGCAGGATCCGCTCGTCGATGTCCTCGCGCCAGCCGGCCGACAGCCGCGCCCAATCCTTGCTCGTCGGAATCCGGTTCGTCGGCAGCGTGGCCAACGCCTCGCGGATCCGCACCAGCGGGATGCCGAGCCGCTGCGACATTCGGATGAACGCAACCCGCCGCAGGGTTTCGCGAGCGTAGCGGCGTTGATTGCCGGACGTGCGCCTGCTGTGGATGAGGCCTTCGCGTTCGTAGAAGTGCAGCGCGGACACCGCCACGCCGCTGCGGTGCGCCATCTCGCCCGGCGTCAACTCGAGCAACTCCATGACCTCAACCATAGTTGAGGTGGTGAATGGCGATACGGTGCTAGGTGTGACGGATACGGTGCTGGGCTCCAATTCCGAGGTAGGCACGCTGCGGGTGGTCATCCTGCACCGTCCCGGTGCCGAACTGCAGCGCCTGACGCCGCGCAACAACGACACGCTGCTGTTCGACGGGCTGCCATGGGTGGCCCGGGCACAGGACGAGCACGACGCCTTCGCCAATGTGCTTCGCTCTCGCGGGGTCGAGGTGCTGCTGCTCGCCGAGCTCCTCACCGAGGCGTTGAACAGCGGGGCGGCCCGGATGCACGGGATCTCGGCGGCCGTGGATTCGCGGCGCCTTGGTTTGCCTCTGGCCCAGGAACTTTCGGCGTACCTGCGAACGCTGGAGGCCGCGCCGCTGGCCCGCGTACTGATGGCCGGTATGACGTTCAACGAGTTGCCGTTCGGCGAAAGCGAACTGTCGCTGGTGCGTCGGATGCACCACGGCGGGGACTTCGTCATCG
>JAVRPF010000581.1:0-2900 GCA_032162385.1 Mycobacterium sp. | reverse complement strand
CAGGGCTGAGTGTTCTCCGCGCTCGGGGCGTGTACCGCGCTCTGAAGCATCTGCTCGATGTCAGCGTCGTGCACGTGGGCGTCCGGATCAAACCGCCTGCAGGCGCGCTGTGCCCGCATCACCGTGCGGAGTTCGGACACCTCAGTCGGCCAACCGGCGCTCGCCACGGGGCGTCCAGCCGGTCATCGACACGGTGGTCAGGTCGAGGGTCTCGCCAAGCGACAGCTTGCCGGTCATCACCCGCTCCAGGAAATTCGCCATCACGGCGTCGGGTTCTTGATCGAGCTCGTAAATGACCAAATACCGGTGCGTGGCCGGGGGAAGCTGCGCGGGCAGGTCGGGATCGTCGGGGACGTCGAGCTCGCGGAGATCGTAGCGCTGGGCTGCGACCACACCCGGAACGTCGAGCACCTCGGGTACGTGCACCTCGTCGTACCACTTGTTGAAGGAGTCGTCCTCACCCTCGATGGGATTGCTCAGGACGACGAACCGATTTCCAGACACGGAAACGCCTTTCGTTGAGGGGCCGCCCGGGAGCGACCGCACCAACACTATGACAGTCGACTGTCATAGTCAACGCGCGAGCGATGGGGTCATCGCGGAGCGTTCGAGGTACGCATGGCCTGTCTCGCCGTCCCACTGCACCTCAGCCCAGCTGACGGTGTAGGCGCGCACCGGGTCAATGACGCCGTAGGGCAATCCGTCGGCCATGGATATCCACACGGACGACCGCACCAGCCCGCTGATGGTCTGACCACCCTCAAGGGCGAACGAGTACGTCTCGCCGTCGCGTGCCAGCGCCGCGGGCGGTGGCGCCGACGTGATGCCGACCTGACGGAGCGTGCCTTCCTCGACCACGTAGGCACCTTCCAGCGTGGTGCGGCCGTCGCGGGCCCAATACCTGCACATCCCGAACGCACGTCCGCTCGGCAGCACACCGCCTGTGATCACGTGGCCGCCCCAGTCCTTGAGAGTGTCGGCGCCACGTGGGCCCCGCGAGTGGTCGCGCCAGCCACCACCGTTGAAGTCGATCACCACCCCATCGATGGCGAGCTGACCCGTCACCCAGGTGAGTTGCTCGTAGTGCTCGCGCGCCCAACTCTGCTCGGCCATGCCAGCGCCTGCGGTCGCGGCGTCCCACACGGGCGTCACGCACTCGACTTCGAGGTCCATGCGAACGTGACTCTTGGCCCCGTCGGCGAGGGGGCTGGCGCGCATCTGCTCGTAGGACGAGCGCAGACAGAATCCGTCAAACGTGATGCGCCACTTTCGAAACGGCTGTTCGCAGCGGAACTCGAGGTTTGCGCCCGCGGGCTGACGCTCGGCGACGGTACGGTGATAGGCCCACATGGTGAGCACGCCCTGATCCTCGGGGAGCGCGATGAGGACGCGGTCTTCCCACGTCTCCCACTTGTCGGCGACGGTGCCCAGATGCAGCCACATGCCGATGTCGTTGACCGGGTCGTAAGGCGTGAACAGCAGATTCTCGGTCCATGCAGGCACATCGGGGCATGTCCGCACGGTGCGCTCACTGTCCGGGTTCAGCCCGGCCGACAGATGGTGAATCACGCTGCTCACTAGTTGCCCTCCAAGCCGGCCGACCGTGCCAGCACGGCGATCTCACCGGTGGAGCCGTCCACCCGAACGACGTCCCCGGTGTGTAGGACCCTGGTGCCGTTCCCAGTCCCGACGACGCAGGTGATGCCGAGTTCGCGGGCCACGATCGCACCGTGGCTGGCCGGGCTGCCGATGTCGGTGACCAGCGCACCCGCCAGCGACACCAGTGCCGTCCACCCCGGGTCGACGAATTTGCACACCAGCACCTCGCCGTCGGTGAGGACGTCGTCGGAGTCGGCGTCGAGCACCACCCGCACGGTGCCTTCGACCACGCCGGGCCCGGCTGGCGTACCGCGCACACCGTCGTCGCCCCCGAGCTCGTTCTCCCCCAACGCAACCGGCTCCGGCAGGCCGGTGAAGACGACCGGAACCTCGACTGCCCGATACTCCTCGCGCCGTTGCCTTCGGAAGGCGACGAGGTCGCGCGCATTCCGCGGCAACGTGCCGAGCAGCTCTTCGGTGGTGAGGTAGAACGTGTCGTCCGGAGCATCCAGCTTGCCCGCGGCAACCAACTCCAGGCCCAGCGCGCCTGCGGCGGCCCTGGTTCCGTCGACCGCGGTGAGGAAGCCGGCCTTGGTGAGTTCCATCGACCGCACCTGAAATCCGGTGAACTGCAACAGTCGACGGAACAGGCGCCGCCGCAGCGCGGGCACGCCGGCCAGCAGTTCGGACTCCGCCCGCTCCCGGGCGGCCACCGCGCGGTCCGCCCGCGCCCGTGGTCGTTCGGCTTCGGGCCTGTCCGCATGGACCGCGGCGATTCGGACGACTGCCTCTGGATCCTCCCGCCACGAATGCCCGATGACGTTGCCCTCGTTCGGGCCGTGGAATCCATGCCGCTCGAGGAATTCCACGACGGAGAGTTGGCCCTGCCCGACGGACCACACGTCATCGGCGAGCCGGGTTTCAATGACTCCGCCGTAGCCGGCAAGCAAGGTCGGAACGAGATCCGAGCGGCCGAGCCGACCGGTGATCGACGCCACTTGGGAGCGCAGCATGTTCAGGATCATCCGAGTGCGAATGTGTACCCGCATGACCGCGGTGAACCGGTCGACGGAGTCCGCCAGCAGAGCCTTGGGGTCGGCGGGATTGCCCGGCAGCACCTCGGCTCGCCACCAGGCCATCTGCTCGTCGTAGGTGCGCTGCGGCGCCCAGCGCTGCCGCATCGCGGCCAGCGGCGCCTTCACCGCGACGAACGGCAGCCGGGTGGGATCGCTTTTGGTGGGGTTGGCATCGGCACGCACCGAACCCAGCAGGTCGCGTTCGAAGTCGTCGCCGGTCGTACC
>JAVRPF010000580.1:0-7471 GCA_032162385.1 Mycobacterium sp. | reverse complement strand
CGCAATGCTTTGCTGCGCACGCTGGACGCGCTCGGCCTCGGCTTCGACTCGTAGTCAGACGCAACCGATTGTTCGCCAACCGTTTTGCTCGTGCCCAATCGACCTCGCCCACGAACCTCGTCGAGGTTAGTAGGCTCGCAGCCGTCAATGAGCGGAAGGGCCGAAGGGTAGACACCGTTGGAGACAGACTCCAAAAGGGCGAGAAGCTCGAGGTTGGGTAGTCGTTGACGTCCGACAACGGGGCTTACAAGGTGATCCTGCAGGACGACCGCAACCTGGTGCTCTACGGTTTCGACGGACCGGCATGGTCATCCGAGACCCAAACGGACGAAGCGCCACCACCGCCCCCGGCGGCGGCCGAACCCGAGGTGGAACTCGCGGCGGCCGAGGAGCCCGCACCGGCACCCGAGGAAGCGCCAGCACCGCCACCACCGCCGCCGCCACCTGCGCCGCAGACGTACACAGTGGTGTCCGGTGACACGTTGTGGGCCATCTCCGAACGGTTCTACGGCGACGGCAACAGGTACTGGCAGATCGCCGATGCCAGCGGCGTCCCCAACCCCGACCTCATCCATCCTGGTCAGGTGTTGACGATTCCGTAGTGCAGTCCAGAAAATGCGGTCCGGCCCTTTCGGTCCGGGCCGCATTTGCTTGCGGGTAGGCTGGCACGGCCATCTACCTTCACGGATCGGAGAAGCCATGCGGCGGTGGTGTTTGCGCGTGCTCGCAGTGGCGGTCGCTCCGATCGCAACTGTGCTGATTGCGCCTGCCGTGGTGCCGCTGACGGCGCACGCCACCCCCGGCGTGCCGGTCTACCCGGGCATGGAGGTCCGCCAGGACACCAATGTGTGCACGCTGGGCTTCGTCGACATCGAGACGCGCACGGCCTTCACTGCGGGCCACTGTCGTGGCAGCGGGTCGATGGGGGACCGCGACGGAAACGTCATCGGCCACCAGACGGTGTTCCGGGACAACACCCCCAACGGGGCCACCGTGGCGACCGACCATTTGATCGCCGACTGGGAAGCGATTCAGCTCGCGCCCGAGGTCGCGGTGAACAACGTCCTGCCGAGCGGGCGGGTGCTCGTCGTCGATCCAACGGTGTTGCCGCAGCAGGGTCAGCAGGTATGCCACTTCGGCGTGGTCACCGGTGAAAGCTGTGGCACCGTAGACGCCGTCAACAACGGGTGGTTCACGATGGCCAATGGCGTGGTGAGCCAGAAGGGTGATTCGGGTGGCCCGGTCTATGTGCTCACCGACGACGGACGCGCTGTCATCGTCGGCCTGTTCAACAGCACGTGGGGTCAGTTCCCTGCGGCCGTCTCCTGGCAGGCCACCGACCAACAGATCCGCGAGGAGCTCTTCACGACCGCCTCCGGCACCGCGAAGGACATTACCGCCAAACCTCCAGTCCCGCCCAACGCACCGGCCTAGGCCGGCGTAGCGCCCGGCCAGGAAGCAGTCATGCCGGGTAAATCGGGATCATGGTCCCGTCGACGGATCGCGATCGCCGTGCTTGGGTCGCTCGGCATCCTCGCCATGGTGGGTACGACGCTCGGCGCGGTGGTGATGCCGTTCGTGGCCAAGGAGTTCGGAGCGCCGCCCTCACGCTCTGCGGTCGCCACACCGACGTCGACGACGCCCGCGATCATGGGGAAGCCCTTGGCGGTCCGGCCGGTGGTCCAGGCGCTGGTGGCTACGCCCGAGGAATGCCAGCTGCCACCTCCGCCTCCGCCAGACCAACCCCAGCAGGCCTGCGATCTGGAGAAGACCGCCCGCTATGACATGGGCCCCGTCGCCTTGCAGTTGAACCTGACCGGAGCCAAGGCAGTGAAGCTGCCGATGAGCGAGTTCTACAGCGTCCAGTTGGCCATGGATCCCGGCTCCGGTGCGGCGTTCGGCGGCTACACCGCCGCCAACGTGGGTAAGCAACTCGCATTCGTCAGGGACGGCGTCGTGCTCGCGGCTCCCGCCATCGACCAACCCATCCAGGGGCAGTCGCTTCAGCTGTCCGGCAACATGACCGCGGCCACTGCCGAGACCATCGCGCGCATGCTTCGCGACGGGTCCTGACGGCGGACCGGGCTAACGGGACGTCAGCTCGAACACCGGGATCGACGGCGCGGCGGCACGGAGTTCGGCGTCCGTCGACTCCGGGGTCAGACCGCCGGCGTGGCCCTTGACCTCCCAGTACCACCGCTGCAGGTAGCGCTTCAGCAGCTCGGGCTTTGCGTCGTCGGCGAGTTCGGTGATGCGGACCTCGCGGCCGCGCCAGCGGGGACCCATCTCGACTTCGCCCGCGGTGCGGGCGTTGCGCGCCCACTGGGTGTTGCCGCGCGGGGACACCAGATAGTCGCGCCCGTCGATGGTGAGCAGGTTGACCACCACCCCGCGGAGCTTGCCGGTCTTGCGCCCGCGCACCCGCAGTGCGCGCGTGCCGGCAATGCCGATGCCGGCCTCGGCGAGCCAGCGGAAGAACCCGTTGGCGGCCTTGGCGGCGAGGTTCGGTTCGTCGTATCGAATGGTCATCACGGGCTCCTTCAGGTATTCGATATTAGAGAGCACTGCTCTCGTTCTCCAGAGTGACACGGCGGGGTGGATAAATCAAGAGCAGTGATCTCGTTCTGTGCCACACTCGGGCGATGGGCAAGCGGCAGGAATCCCGTGAGCGCATCGGGCGCGAGATCATCGCGATCGGAAGGGGCCACCTCGTCACCGAGGGGGCGGCCGGCCTCTCGGTGCGGGCCATCGCGCGTGATCTGGGCATGGTGTCCTCGGCGGTGTACCGATACGTCGCAAGTCGCGATGACCTGCTGACCCTCCTGCTGATCGACGCCTACACCGAACTGGCGGATGCGGTCGATCGCGCGCACCAGTCGACCCCGGGCTCATGGGCCGATCAGGTCCTTGCCATCGCGCGGGCGGCACGCCAGTGGGCGGTCGACCAGCCGGCTTGCTGGGCCCTGTTGTACGGCAGCCCGGTGCCCGGCTATCACGCTCCTGCCGAGTTGACGGTCGGGCCCGGTACCCGAGTGGTCGGCGCCCTGTTCGGCGCGGTCGCCGCGGGAATCGACGCCGGCGACGTCGAGGTGCCGAACATCCAAGCGGCCCAACCGATGTCGGCCGACTTCGACGTAATCCGGGCCGAGTTTGCGTTCGCCGGTGGCGACGACACCGTGCTCAAGTGCTTCCTGCTGTGGGCGGCGCTGGTCGGCGCGATCAGCCTGGAGGTGTTCGGCCAGTACGGTGCGGACACCCTGACCGACCCCGCCGCGGTGTTCGACCGCCAGATCGAGTTGCTGCTCACTACGTTCACCGGGTGAGCGCTACGCGCGCTCCAGCCCTGCCAACCGACCATCATTTCATTGTTGACTTATATAAGGCAGTACTTTAACTTAGGGTGGGTGCACGCGTTCGACATCCTGGGGGATCCGGTGCGCCGCCGCATCCTGGAACTTCTCGCCAATGGCGAGCGGTCGGCGGGCGCCATCGCCGCGACGATTCAGGACGAGTTCGCGATCACTCAACCGGCAGTGTCGCAGCACTTGAAAGTACTGCGCGACAATGGGTTTGCATCAGTCCGGCCGGACGGTCAACGCAGGATGTACGCGGTGAACAGTGAGCCGCTGCGCGACGTCGACCAATGGCTGGACACCTTTCGCCGGTTTTGGACACCACACCTCGACGCGCTGGCCGCCGAGGTTGCGCGCGGCAAACGACAACGCCGAAATGAAGGAAGGCAACATGAGTGACATCGACGTCGACCATCAGATCAACGCGGTGCAGCGCGCCGTCGGGACCCGCACGATCGACACCGGGGAGGCGCACGTCGTCACCGTCAGTCAGTCCTACGACACCGACCAGGCCGACCTCTGGGATGCGGTCACCAATATCGAGCGAATTCCCCGGTGGTTCTTGCCGATTTCGGGCGATTTGACGGTCGGCGGCTCCTACCAGCTGGAGGGCCAAGCCAACGGAACCATCCTGACGTGTGACCCTCCGAAGAACTTCACCGCCACCTGGGAGTGGGGTGGCAACGTCAGCTGGATCGACGTCAGCATCAGTAGCGACGGCCCCGACCGGGCGCGATTGGTAATCGAGCACATCACCCACGGGGACGACGAGACCTGGCGCGAGTTCGGACCGGGTGCCGTCGGAATGGACTGGGACTCGATGTTGCTCGGGCTGGCCATCCACCTCGTTACCGGTGAATCCATCGACCCGTCGTTCGGACAGCAGTGGACGGGCACCAAGGAGGGTCGCCGCTTCCTGACGCTGTCCGGCGAAGAGTGGTACACCGCGAGCGTCGCCGGTGATGCGGAGCCCGCGGCGGCGCGTGCGTTGGCTGATCGATGCATCAAGGCGTACCTCGGCGACGAATAAACTAGAACACGTTCTAGCCAGGCGCGCACCCCGGCGATATCCTCGAACCGATGCACGCCCAGACACCTGTCCAGATCGCATGGGTGACGCGCGACCTCGATGCCACGGAGGCCGCCCTCACCGGGCTGTTGGGCGCCAGGAAGTGGATCCGGATGCCCGGCGTCCACTTCGCCCCCGACGCGTGCACCCATCGCGGTCAGCCTGCCGACTTCGTCGCCCACATCTCGCTGTCCTACGCCGGCGACACCCAACTCGAGCTCATCGAACCGGTCTCCGGCACCAGCCTCTACTCGGAGTTCCTCGACCAATCCGGTCCAGGGCTGCACCACGTCTGCGTGGCCGCTCCCGACCAGGAAGCCTTCGCCGTCATGTGCGAGGACGCCGAGCGGCGCGGAGCACCCGTGCTGACCCGGGGCACCATGCCCGGCGGCATGCAGTTCGCCTACGTGTCCGCGCCTGACGCCGGGGTGCCTTATCTCGAGATCGCCTATGTCCCACCCGACATCAAGACCTTCTTCGCCTACGTGAAACAGGAGCAACAGTGACGGCCGACGAGCGCTTGCGCGAGGAGAATTTGATGAACGACGAGCGCTTGCGCGAGGAGTATCGATGACGCAGAATCCGGAAACCGTCGACGCCGCAGGCGTGACGGACTGGTCCGACGACGTGGACGTGGTCGTGATCGGTTTCGGCATCGCAGGTGGTTGCGCCGCGGCAAGCGCCGCCGCCGCCGGTGCGCGGGTCCTGGTGCTGGAACGCGCGGCCGTGGCCGGCGGTACGACGTCGATGGCGGGCGGGCACTTCTATCTCGGCGGAGGCACCGCCGTGCAGAAGGCCACCGGTCACGAGGACAGCGCCGAGGAGATGTACAAGTACCTCGTTGCGGTGTCCCGCGACCCCGAGCTCGACAAGATCCGGGCGTACGCGGACGGTAGCGTAGAGCACTTCAACTGGTTGGAGGACTTGGGCTTTCAGTTCGAGCGCAGCTACTACCCCGAGAAGGCGGTCATCCAACCGAACACCGAGGGCCTGATGTTCACCGGAAACGAGAAGGTGTGGCCGTACAAGAACGAGGCCGCACCGGCACCGCGCGGGCACAAGGTGCCGGTCCCCGGCGACACCGGCGGTGCGGGCATGGTGGTCGACCTGCTGCTCAAGCGCGCCGCCGATCTCGGCGTGCAGATCCGTTACGAGACGGGTGCCTCCGCTCTGGTCGTCGAGGACGGAGCGGTCGTCGGCGTCGGCTGGAAGCACTTCAACGAGTCCGGCGCGATCCGCGCGAAGGCGGTCGTGATCGCCGCGGGCGGCTTCGTGATGAACCCCGACATGGTGGCCGAGCTGACCCCGAAGCTGGCCGAGAAGCCGTTCGTGCTGGGCAACACCTATGACGACGGGCTGGGCATCCGGCTCGGCGAATCCGCCGGTGGGTCGACCAAGCACATGGACCAGATCTTCATCACCGCCCCGGCGTACCCGCCGTCGATCCTGCTCACCGGCATCATCGTCAACAAGCTCGGTCAGCGCTTCGTCACCGAGGACTCCTACCATTCCCGCACATCGGGTTTCGTGATGGACCAACCGGACAGCGCGGCGTACCTGATCGTCGACGAAGCGCATCTGAAACATCCGGAAATGCCGCTGATTCCCCTGATCGACGGCTGGGAGACCGTCGAACAGATGGAATCGGATCTCGGCATACCCGAGGGCAACCTGGTCGCCACGCTGGACCGGTACAACGAGTTCGCGGCACGCGGCGAGGACCCCGACTTCCACAAACAGCCGGAATTCCTTGCCGCACAGGACCAGGGGCCGTGGGGCGCCTTCGACCTCACACTGGGCAAGGCGATGTACGCCGGCTTCACCGTCGGTGGCCTGGCGACGTCGGTCGACGGCGAAGTGCTGCGGGCGGACGGGTCGGTGATTCCCGGCCTGTACGCGGCGGGCGCCTGCGCGTCCAACATCGCCCAGGACGGCAAGGGCTACGCCAGCGGGACCCAGCTGGGCGAGGGTTCGTTCTTCGGCCGACGGGCGGGTGCGCACGCCGCGCGGTAAACAACCCCCGGGTCGCTTCGCTTCTGTCTTAGACGGGGCACCGGTGTCTCAGTGACCGGGCCGAGCCGCCAGCCACCGCCGCGAGCAGTTCCAGGCGCCGGCGGTGATGCTGCTCGACGGTGCCGCGGTGACTGACGCTGACCACCACGCAATCGGGCACCGCGGCCCGCAACGCCCGGTACAGCGCGAACTCCTGACCCTCGTCCAGCCGCGACGCCAGATGGCCAAGCGACACAGTGTCCAGCGCCGCCCCGATTGCGGCGTCGTCGAAGCCACCGGCGGGAACGGGATACGAGACGACCGAACGCAAGTCGCCCAGCGGGGCGTACGGCATCTGGGACAGAAACATGGTGTCGTCGTCTGGGCGCCGCAACGTGCCCGACGTGAACGGCCAGAGCTGGGCCAGGCTGCGCAGCAGCGTGGTCTTGCCCGTGCCCGACCCGCCGGTGATCACCATCGAGTCACCCCGATCCAGCCGCACGTTCAGCGGGTCGCCCGGCCGCACCCCTGACGGTGTGCGCACCTCGACATCATCCAGTTCGACCGACCCGTCGCTGCTGGGCAGAGCGGTCAAAGACGGTAATTCCCTGGTCGTTTCGTTGGCCGTGATCAGCCCGTCGAGGCGGATGATGGCCGCCCGGTGGCTGGCGAACGAGTCGTAGACGGCTCGAAAGAACGACAGCGAGCCGTGTACCTGTAGGAACGCACTCGACGACTGGGTGATGTCGCCGAGCTGAATCTGTCCTGCGAACAACCGGGGGGCCTGAACGGTCGTCGGGCGCGGGTCGACGATCTGGGACACCGACCTGTTCCAGCCGAGGAACGCCACCCCCGTCGCACGAAGGCTCGGTAGTTGGCGATGACGGCCGCGAATCTCGTCATCAATCGACCACGTTCGGCGCCCTCACCACGGTAGAACCCGACAGCCTCGCCCGTATCGCGCAGCCGCACCAGCGCGTAACGGAACGCGGCATTGGTGAGCTCATTTGGAAGGACAGCCGGATGAGCGGGCGGCCGATCCAGAACGCGACGACCG
>JAVRPF010000579.1:0-5296 GCA_032162385.1 Mycobacterium sp. | reverse complement strand
GCGCCGTGCGGGTCGCCGGCGCCGAGGCGGTCAACCTGTGGCACGCCGACGCCGATCTGAAGGGCGTGGACGCCGTGGTCGTTCCTGGCGGCTTCTCCTACGGCGACTATCTGCGCTGCGGCGCGATTGCCAAGTTCGCGCCGGTGATGGGCGAGGTGATCGACGCCGCCGGCCGAGGTCTGCCGGTCCTGGGGATCTGCAACGGTTTTCAGGTGCTGTGCGAGGCCGGTCTGCTGCCCGGGGCACTGACCCGCAACGCCGGACTGCACTTCGTCTGCCGGGATCTCTGGCTGGAGGTCGCGTCGAATGCGACGGCGTGGACGACGCGCTACGAACTCGGCGCTGATCTGCTGGTGCCACTGAAGTCGGGGGAGGGACGCTACGTCGCCACCGAGGAGGTGCTCGACGAACTAGAGGCGGAGGGGCGCGTGGTGTTCCGCTACCGCGACAACCCCAACGGTTCGATGCGCAACATCGCCGGGGTCAGTTCGGCCAACGGCCGCGTGGTGGGCTTGATGCCGCACCCCGAGCACGCCACCGAGGCGCTCACCGGGCCGTCCGACGACGGGCTGGGCCTGTTCTACTCGGCGCTGGACGCGGTCCTCACCGCCTAGGTTGGTGCCTCGGGGGCCCGAAATTGGGTGTTACGGTCAAAAGGCCTGTCGTTTCTTGTCGCATTGCAGGGGGCTTTCATGCTGGTCGATCCGCAGGTATTGAGGTCGTTCGCTGCGCAGGTCGACATTGCGACCGCGGCAATGAGCGGTATCGACCTCGAAGGCAAGGCCAGCACGGCGGCCGACGGGTTGCCCGGCTCGGAGACCCAGTGGATGACGCGTCAGGTCGGGGATCACATCTCGTTGGCGGCGAAGGACATCATCGATGACGTCGGATTCATGGGCCGGCTCGTTCGGGGAGCCGGTGACCGGTATGAGGTCGACGACACCGCTTTGGCGGACGACTTCAAGACGCTTTTCTAGCCCGTGTTGCCGTCACGTTCCCGACTGAACAGCTGGAACTCCGAATCGTTGTCGACGGGCGCGAAGTCGATCAGCGATGCCGGCGCTTCGATCTACCACGACGTGTGGGAACTCGACGACGGGTGTGACCGGATGGACGGCGCGCGCACGTGGCGGGGCGCCTCGCATAAAGCGGCAACGGACATGTTCGGGCGGGCACTGACCCGCTCGTCGAAGTTCCTCGATTACACCAAGGCGGTGTCAAAAGCGCTCGGTGACGGCAGCACGTCGATAGGTAGGGCTCGCACCGACCTACTGCGGGAGGCCGATGCGATCGACAGAGGCGAGCTGCACGTCACCGACAACTGGGTGGTTGAGATCAAGCCCGCGGGGATGACGGCCGAGCATGCAGCCGATCTGCAAAAGCAAGCCGAAGCGGCACAAGGTGAGATCAATCAGCTACTTCTTGCGGTCGGCGAGGCCGACCATGACACCACACAAGCCCTTCTCGCGGCGCGGGCAGGTTCGGGGGCAGAGTTTCAGGTTTCACGAATAGGACCTCCAAGTCCGCTGCCGCCGATCCCGGGCGATGAAGTGCCGAATCCCAAGGACGAGGCCGGGAGACAGCTCCAGGAGATGGTGCGCGATCAGGACATGTCGACGACAGTCCGTGAGACCACGGAGACGACGGACCAGAACGGCAACCACCTCAAGACGCTTTACATGGTCGACGGCAGTAGACAGGTGATCAAGGAGGAGGGCGGTTGGCCGCCCAGCGCGCACGTGTTGCCCGAAGGCAGCCTCGAGGTCCAGCAATATGACGAAAACGGAAACTACGTCTCGGACTCTCTGACGACGGAGAGTGAAGACGGAACGAAAACCACCAGCATTTGGTGGTCGGACGGCACGTCGGTGGTGATGACGAGAACCCCTGACGGCAAGTGCAGTGGTGGAGTGACGACGCCGGACGGCAGGCACGGAATCTTGCCTGACGAGTTCTTCTCTGATCCCATCCCCACCGTCGCCGGAGGGGCACTCACGGGTTTGGAGAAGCAGGCCGATCGGGGAATACCGGGGCTGAGTTCGAAAGCGTTGGAAGACATTGGGGCGGGGGCGAAGTTCGGCGGCCCGGCGTTGGGTGTGGTGACGGCGCTCTACAACGTGGCGACGGCGGAGACTGCTCATGATGCCTGTGTCGCCGCGTGGTCGGGGGGTGTCGGAGTCGCGGGCGGTATCGCCTTGGATGCCGCACTCACGGTACTTGCCCCCGAAATGGCCCCCGTGTGGGCGGCGGCCGCCAGTACCACCGGAGGGTTCGGTTTCGGGTACCTCGGTGGAATCGTCGGAAATTTGGTGTGTCCACCGTGAAGAACTTCTTGTTGCTTGCCTTCTACTTCGTCGTACTGACCGGACTCGCGGTGCTATGCACCACCTGGGCCGTCATTTCGGTCGGGCGCGGCGAATACCTCACGGTGGTCGTCGTTCTGGGATTTGCAGCCGTATGCGTTGGTCTCATGACATCTCTGGTGTTGGTACTGCGCCACAAGGTAAGGCCTCGCGCAGAATTCAGCGACGAAGGGACGACGATCCGGCCCGATCGAGTCGTGGACGGAATCATGAGGTGGGGAACGCTTCCGGCGTACATTGCCTTGGCGACGTTCGCGATCTTCCAGCCCCGGGGCAAGATCGACATCCCGCTTCCGCCAGGAAATCACCAGTACATCGTCATCGTCGCCGCCGGTGGCGCGCTCTTCGGGGTTATTGACGTGTGGAGAGTCGTCAGGCCCGGAGGGATGAGCTTCGTGCGGCTGGCCGCGGATGGCTTTGAGATGAGCCAGGGTTCATCGTCGATGGACCGCGCGTGGGACGACGTCGTCGCCATTACCGACCGGCGGCCAGACCAGCCCCCACCGTTTCGAGCCATGGTGTTCGTCAAGTTTGGCGAAGGGCGGACGCGCACGCAGGTAATCGATTCGTACACACCCGGCGGCACAGCCCTGCGTCGGCTGGTGCGCTACTACTGGATAAATCCCGACGAGCGTGCCGAACTCACCGACGGCGGAGCGATCGAGCGGCTCGCAGATTTCGAGGGCGCGGCGTAGTGCCGCCGTCACGGGTTCGCCGTTGGTGGATCGTCGGCGCGGTCTTGTCGGTGGTGGTCGTCGCAGCGGTGGCCGCCGTGGTCTTCGTGACCGCGCCGAAGCAGACAGGCCAGCCGGTAGCGGCTCCCCCCTTGGGCTTCCGGAACAGTCACGGCTGACGTCGTCGATGCGAGTGCAACCGGTGCCCGGCTGGAAGACCTCATCGAATGAACTCGGTCTGCCCCCCGGGACGGTCCCCAAGGTGATCGGAAACGTTGGCGATCACGGATACTTCCTCGGAATCACCGGTGCGGGGTGGTGGCTGGTAGGGATCGACGTCGCGACGGGCCGGCGTCTGTTCGAACCGGTCCGGCTCGGTCCATCCAACGACGCGCTGGCCTCAATTGTTTGGTCAACGGCCCGACCATGGTGATCTGCGTCCGACAGGACCGCGACCCAAACCAGCCCGCGCTGGCATGGGTGGTCGACACCGAAAAAGGGGACTCTGCTCTTCGACGGTTCAACCGACCTACTACTACCGCCGACGGAGAATCACCCCGAGCTCCAACAAGTTGGCGACTACGCCGTCGCAACGGTGACCGGCGAAGGCGTGCACGGGATCGGCCCGCACGCAGAGCTGACCTGATTCGTCGACTACGAGTGTGGTCTTTTCGGTCGCGGACGGGAGAATAGTGAAACCCGTTGTACTGCAAGACCAGCGACTCGGGCGAGCCATCGCGTTTCCCGGTGGATTCGGGTATGAGCTCCATAACGGCGGCGACGGTGCGGACCGGGTGGCATTCTTCGACGACTCCGGAAAATTGTTGAGCAGCCCGGATCTTGTCGGCACTCTCCGCATCGGCTCTCTCGACCCTCCGATGGTGGAGGCCGAGTCAACTGACGTGGTGCTGACCATCGACGGCCGCCAACTCCTCGAAATCCCCAAATCGACCCTCATGCCGTACGCCCGCCTCATCGGAACGACACTCTTCGTCACGACCGACGAAAGGCAGCGGCGCTGGCGCCAATACGATCTGCGAACTGGTGCGAGCGGGAAGACCTGCGAGATCGAGGACCTCGGGTTCTCGTACATTGCCTCAGATGGCGCTGTGGCCATCGCCATTGGCCGACGAACACCCGCTCAGGCCTACGACCTCACACCTGCGACAAGCTCTGGTCGCTTCCGGCCTCCATACAGGACGTTTGGAAGGTCAACACCACTAATCCAGCGCACCAACGACGAGCTGTTCTCATTGGTTGCGCCGGTTTAGCGCGCCGAATCGCCCGGGGGGCGGGGTCAGGCGGCGGGCTTGATCGCCTGCGCGCCGCCACCGATGGTCAGCACCGCGCCGTTGACGTAGCTGGCCGCCGGGGAGGCCAGGAAGGTCACCGCGCTGGCGATCTCGTCGGCCTCCGCGGTACGGCCCAACGCCGTGGTGCGGCCAAGGCCTTCGATGAGATCTGATTCGAACGCCGCGGTACCCGGCGTCTGGGTCGGTCCGGGAGCGGCGGCGTTGACCCGCACACCCGCGCCGCCGAACTCGTCGGCCCACAGCTTGGTCAGCAGTTCCAGGGCGGCCTTGCTGGAGCCGTAGATGCCTGCCCCGGCAGCCGGGACGGTGGCCGCGACGGTGGTCACGTTGATCACCGAACCGTGGCCGCGCTCGATCATGCCCGGGACAAGTTTCTGCACCAGCAGGTAGGGCGCCCGCAGGTTGGTGTTGATCTGGTCGTCGAAGTCCGCGTCGGTGGTGTCGAACGTCGGGGCGAACCGGTAGATGCCTGCGTTGTTCACCAGGATGTCGACGTCGCCCGCCTCGTCGGCCAGCCGCCGCACGTCACCAGCGTCTGATACGTCGGCGGCGATGAAACGTGCCTTGCCACCTAAGTTTTCGATGTCGCGTACGGTCTTGGCGCCACGCTCGGCATTGCGTCCGTGCACGATCACCTCGGCGCCTTCCTTGGCGAGCTGCAACGCGATCGCGTAGCCGATGCCTGCCGTCGCGCCGGTGACGAGAGCAGTGGAACCGGTGAGTGTGTTGGTCATGGGACCTGCCTCCAGGGGAGAAGTTTTTATAAGCTCTCCCCACAAGTCTCATTGCTGACCGTTTATTCCAAAACGAAGTCGGGCGCGCGAGCGTGCATAGCTCCTATGTCAAGCGGCGGCGTGTTGCGGTGATTGGTGATGGTTTTCGTGGTCGCTGCGCAGGCGTTGGACGACTTCGCGGGCGATGTAGCGTTTAAGGCAACGCAGTGCAC
>JAVRPF010000578.1:0-7463 GCA_032162385.1 Mycobacterium sp. | reverse complement strand
CCGGGTAGTCGCGGGCGGCGACGGCGTTGTAGACCAGCCGGCCCAACCCCGGCCAGGCGAAAACCACCTCCACGACGATCACCCCACCGAGGATGGTGGCGAGCTGGATCCCCGTGATGGTGAGGATGGGAACCAGCGCGTTGCGGACAGTGTGCCGGAACGTCACCACCCGCGGGGACAGCCCTTTCGAGCGTGCGGTGCGCACGTAACCCATTGCCGCGACTTCGAGTACGGCGGACCGGATGTAGCGCGTCAGGATGGCGGCGGCGACCAGGCCAACGGTGAGGCCGGGCAGGACGAGGTGCTGCAACCAGCCGCCTGGATCGCCGAGCAACGGTCGGTAGCCCGACGTCGGGAGCCAGCCGAGGGTGGTGGAGAACAAGGCGATGAGCAGGATGCCCATCCAGAAGTCGGGCACCGAGACGCCCAGTTGGCTGGTCACCCGCACGATTCCGTCACTGATCCTGCCTTCGTGAAGCGCCGACCAGATGCCGGCGGGCAGCGCGATCAGCAGGGCGATGACGATGCCCGCGATCGCCAGCGACGCAGTGGCTGGCAGCCGGTCAAGGAGGATCCCGGCCACCGGGTCACCGTTGCGGAAGCTGACCCCGAGATCGCCGGTCAGCGCCGAGCCTGCGTAGCCGAAGAACTGCTGGATGATCGGCCGATCGAGGCCGCTGGCCGATCGCAGGGCGTCGTATGCCTCGGGTGTGTAGCGCGTGCCGAGGGCGATGCGCACCGGGTCACCCGGCACCAGCTGCACTAGCGCGAACACCAGCACCAGCACACCGAGCAGCACGACCAGTGAGTACGCCAGTCGGCGGGCGAGAAAGCGCACGATCGGATGAGTCAAGAACGCGGGCATGGTCATTCGGTACCGCCCCGCGTCAGGCTGGCGGTCCGGAATCTGATCGCTCCGTCGCGCCGGGCGTCGTAGCCCGAGAGGTTGGTGGTCCAGGCCTGGATCACGGACGGGTTGTAGAGGTAGATGTAGCTGACCTGGTCGGCGATGATCGTCGCGGCCTTGGCGTAATCATCGTGGCGGGCTTGCTGATTGACCTCCACCCGTCCGGCGTCCAGCAACCGGTCCACGTCGGGGTTGGAGAACTTCTGAGCATTGCTCGACCCGTCGGTGTGGTGCTGCGCGTAGTAGAAGTCGTCGGGGTCGATGTTGCCGAGCCAGCCCATCATCAGCATGTCGAAGTTGCCGTTGTTCTGCTCGTCGAGCCAGGTGGCGAAGTCGACGGTGCGGATGTTGACCGTGATACCAAGGGGTTTGAGGTTGTCGGCGATCACCTGCGCCGCGGTCACCGTCTCCGGATACTCACTGGTGACCAGCATGTCCAAGTTCTCAGGCGATGCACCGGCCTCGCCGAGCAGGCTCTTGGCCTTGTTGATGTCGTAGCGGTAGGTGTCGTACGGGGTGTACCAGGGGTTGCCCTCGGGGATCGCCAACTGGTTGGCCGTCGCCGTGCCGTAGCTGGTCGCCTGCACGATGGCCTTCCGGTCGATGGCGTAGGCGAGGGCCTGACGTACCCGCGCGTCCTTCCACGGTTCGCGCGCCTCGTTCAGTGCGAGGTACCAGTAGTCATTGCTCGGCGTCACGGCGAGTTTGATGGAATCGTCGTTCTTGAGTTGCGCGACGCGCTGGGTGGGTATCGAGTCGGTCCAATCGATCTCGCCGGCCTGCAGGGCAGACAGTGCGGTGGACGGTTCGGAGATGAACCGGAACGTCACCCCCGGCACCTTTGGAGGGGGTCCCCAGTAGTTCTCATTCGCTCTCAGGATGATCGAGTCCCCGCTCTTCTGGGATGCGAACGCGAACGGCCCCGTGCCGACCGGATGGGTTGCGATCTGGCCGCTCTCGACGTTCTTGCGCTGCACGATCGCCATGCCCTTGAAGCCACCGAGGTTGGTTAGCAGGTTCGGGGTGGGCTGGTTGACCCGGATCAGGACGGTGTCCTCGTTGGGTGCGGTCACCTCGGTGACGGCGCTGAACTTGTCGACGTTGGCCAGCTTCTCGTCGATGATGCGCCGGTAGGAGTACACGACGTCATCGGCGGTAAACGGGCTGCCGTCCTGGAACGTCACGCCCTTGCGAAGGTGAAAATTCCACCAGAGCTGATCGGAAGAGACACTCCACGATTGGGCGAGTGCCGGCCGCATCTCCAGGTTCTGGTCGGGTTCGACCAGCGTGTCGAACACGTTCTCGAGCACCTCGAACGAGAAGTAGGCGCTGGTCTTCTGCGGATCGAGTTGATCGGGTTCGCCTGCGATGGCGGCGATCAGGTTTCCCGACCCCTGGCCCAGGTCGACCCGCTGAGCCGGGGAACAGGACACCGTCACCAGTAGCGCGACCATCGCGGCGATGACGGCCGCTGGTTGTCGCATTCTCATCTCTCCCGGCAGGGCTCCGACGCGGTTGGCACCGGCTGAGGCGACGATGCTGCGCTAGACGTCTTTACCCACTAAGCGGCATCTGCACACCTGACCCGACGCGGCGCCCCGTCACGGCGTCGCTGCAGTCAGTCGGCGCTGATCGCCACAACGATGTTGAGGCGAGCGGCGCGCAAAGCGGGCGGCACGGAGCCCAGCAGGCATATCACCAGTGCGCCCACGCTGATGGCGATCATCGCCGGACTCACCCGCCACGCAACGTCGATGCTGAGCACGTTCGTCAGGGCGAGGGAGATCAAGTATTGGATCGCGACGCCGATGAGCAGTCCCAAGAGTCCGCCGACGATGCCAATGCCTGCCGCTTCGGCGAGAATCGCCTTGAGGGTGAAGCCTCGGTCGGCGCCCATCGCGCGCAGCACACCTATCTCGCGACGACGGTCCAGCACCGAGAGCATCAGCGTATTGAGCAGGGTGACCGCGGATACCACCACGACGATCCAAGCGATGATCATGATGACGGCGATCACCTGATCGAGCGCGCTGCTGACGCCAGCCAGCGCCTCGTCGCCGGAGTAGACGAAGGCATCCCTTGACACGACACGGCGTATCGCCGCCCGCACTGCCTGCGGATCGGCGCCTGGGGCCACGCTGACCTCGAGATCACTGGCACCGGGCCGGAGGAACCAGCCCTGCATCGAGTCCAGGCTCATGGCGATCGTGCCGGTGAGCCCCGAGAAGTACGGAACGAGCTCGAGTACCTGCACACGGCGCTCACCGATCGGCGTCTGCAAGGTGACCTCGTCTCCGTCCGAGACGCCCATCGCATGACCGAGGTCACGCGACAGCGCGACTCCCTCTCCTGCGAGCAGCTTTTCGCGATCCCGCGCCGACATGGATGCGTAGATGTCCCGATGAGAACCTGGCGCGATCCCGAGCAGCATGACCCGGGTTTCGCCGACGGTGGCGAACGCCATCTGGTCCGGCACCACTCTCGCGACGCCGGGCACGGACCACACCCTGGACTCGGTGTCCGGTGGAAGCAGCGTGGTCGAGAAGTCGGTGGCCGCCGCTGAACTGACCCACGCATCGGCATGCGCAATCGAGGCGAATGATGCGACGGTCGAGTCGACGGCATTGCTGGTCGCTCCGGTCACGGCGACCGTGGTGACCACGGCCGTTAACACGGTCATCATGGCGACCCACATCCGTCGCGGTGCACGCTCGATGGTGGCCGCGCCGAGGACGCCTGCGCTACCGAACAGTCGGGCCACCCCGGCCGCGCATCGAATGATGGGCCCCGACAGGGCGAAGCAGATCGCGCTAGCGCCGATGAACGCCAAGGCAATTGAGGCGACGGCGATATTGCCCAGGTCAGCGGTCACGATGAGGACGGTCGCGACGAGCAGGATGGCGCCTGCGATGCCCACGACGATCCGAAGCCGCCACGAGCCTGCCTCCGACGTCGCTGCGCCGCACGACGCCAAAGCCTCGACCGGGGCGACGCCGTACACCTGTCGGGCGGCCAGGGCCGAGGCCGTCACGCTCGCAATGACGGCTGCAGCGATTGCCGCTGGCACGACGTAGGGCGCCAGGACGTATTCGATTCGCGCATCCAACGACTGGACCATCGTCGAGGGCAGCCGACCAATCGCAAGACGGCCGATCACGACTCCGAATATCGAGCCGATGGCGCCACCGAGCGAGCCCAGCAGGGCAGCCTCGACCAACATGTCGGACACGATGGTCCGGCGCTTGCCGCCGAGTGCCCGCATCGTCGAGATGACGGGCCTGCGCTGCGTGATGGCGATACTCATCGCGTTATAGCTCAGGAACGCCGCCACCACCAGGGAGACAGACGCCGCGAGCAGCGTCATCGCCTGCAGAATCGCGAACGAGCTGCCAGCCTGGGCGGCCCGAAAACTTGGCGTGGCCACGACGGCACGCCCGCCGATCGCCGTGGTCACCGCGGACCGCACCTGCGCGGGGTCCGCACCCGGTGTAGTGAAGATCAAGATGGAATCGAGTCGACCCTGGCGGCCCGAAATCCGTTGCGCGAGTGCAAGCGGTGCGATCACGAAGTGCGCGTCGTTCAATCGCCGCGCAGCGGGTCCGTCCACGACCGCAACGGCGGTGACTCGCGTCGATCCGACGTCGAACTGCTCACCCTTGGCAAGCCCGAGGCCGGCACCGACGATCACGCCGTCGGTCACGCCTGCTACCGGCGAACCCGCGTCGAGCTGATCCTTGATCGCCGACTGCAGATCGGAATGCAGTTCTGAAGCGTTCTGGCCCAGGCCGAGCACCAAGGCAGGGGTTGAGTCGACCGTAGCCCGTATTCGCACCATCGGCACGGCCGCGGCGACGTCCGCGACACCGGTGACCGCGTCGAGCAGCGACTCGTCGAACCCGTCGTCGGTGATGCCGGACACCTCGAGATTCGCGTCACCGCCGATGCTGGTGGCCAGGCGATTGATGGAGCCCGTGATCGAGCCCGACACGCCCAGCACCGCGACGAGCAGTGCGGCAGAGACCGCAACCACGGACACCGTAGCCACCGCGCGTCCCCAATGTGTCCGCAGTTCGCGGACATTGAGCACCCTCAGGCGGCTGAATACTGCGGGAAGCATTGCGCTACAACCGGTGTGCCGCGTGACGACCGCCCCGCGGCGGACCCAGGTCGGGCAGGTCTCGGTTGTGCAGCGCGACGATGCGGTCTGTCGTCGGCTCGGCATGCAGGTCCCCCGTGTGCCGACCGGCCCGCAGCGGCTCCCGCACTAGCACGTCGGACTTCACTGCGCCGTCCTGCAGTGTGATCACACGGTCGGTAGCCGCGGCAGCCTGGAGGTTGTGCGTCACCATCACGACTGCGCGCTCGACGCAGACGTCGTGGGCGACGTCGTTCAGCAGTTCCAGGATCGCCGAGCCGGTCGCAGAATCCAAGTTCCCGGTCGGTTCGTCGGCCAGGATGAGCAGTGGGTCCATCATCAGCGCGCGCGCCACGGCAACTCTTTGCATCTGCCCGCCGGACAATTCGGCCGGACGATGATCCGTGCGATTTCCGAGGCCGACGAGCTCGAGTAGCTCGATGGCATCCCGTCTCACGTCACGTAGCTTCTTCCCGTCCAGCAACATCGGGACCGCGACGTTCTCCCATGCGGTGAGTGTCGGCAAGAGGTTGAAGAACTGGAAGACGAACCCCACCTTCCTGCGGCGGAACGTCGACTGCTGATCGTCGGTCATCCCCGCGATGTCGACACCGTCGTAGCGGATGGAACCAGAATCAGGCACGTCCAGCGCGCCAAGAAGATGCATCAACGTGCTCTTGCCCGCACCCGACGGACCCACGATCGACGTGAACTGGCCGCCGTTGATCCGCAGGGTGAGCCCGTCCAGGGCTCGGACTGTGTGTCCACCCGCGCGGTACTCCCGCACGACATCGATGAGATCGACGGTTAGTGCCACGTCACCTCTCGAGGGCGATTTCCAGACCGGGGAAGGCTCTCTCGGCAAAGCAGTCCCTGACCTTCTGACCGACCTTGCGATTCCCAGTCAATGTGCTACCCAGGAGCGACGACACGTGCGCATAGACCGCCTGGTTGTCGGGCGCATCCATGTGCGTGAACGGTGGCGTGCCCGCCAGCGGAACGAGGGGCAGTCCAAGAACGTCTCGCGCCGCTCTGAAGACGGGCGCATCCAACACCGCAACGAAGTGCTGAATGTCCTCGCGGATTGCCGCCGCACCCACGACGCGCAAGATCTGCACGTGTACGGCCGCCAGCTTGCGCCGGTAGCGCCGCGGTATTGCCGCGGTTGCACCGTCCCAGCACCGATCGAGGTCGTCAATCCTGTGGTGCCGCATGACGTCGTCGGCAGCGATGGCGATGGGGGCAATCGGAGACTTGATGATGTCGTCCAGGTCGACGATCGTCTTGAGACCAGCGGGCGAGTTGCGGATCATGCGCAGCACGCCCGCAGGCACCTTCGCCTTCGTATCCATGACGACGAAGAAGACACTGCTCTCGTCGTAGGGTCCGTACTCCGTCTTCATGGTCACCGAATCGTTGCCCCAGGTGTCCTCGAAGACCTCGCGCTCGACCTGGCGAGCGATGTTCGCAAAGGGGTCGGTTCCCTCTATCTGAAAGCATGCGAACCGGTCGCGAACGAGAATGGCCTTCGTCCCGAGGAATTCCCGCGTGAGCTCGTTCCGCTCGGCATCTGACAGGTCGTAGGCATACTGCAGCTGTGAGCGAGTCAGCTGCTTGCCTGCTGGCGGGTCGGACACCTCGGCGACCGACCGCTGCCGGTACGCGGCACGAGCAGGATCAGTCACTGAGCGGGGCTCCACCTTGAACGAAACGTTGATCGGCGGCCGGATCGCCACCCAAGAAACCACCCAGGCCGGATGGGTTAGTCGCGACCATGCCACCCTCCTCCACCAGACGCAAGCGCAAACCGATGCGCAGAGCCCCTTGCGGTGCCCTTGTAGCAACTGATATTTCCGACCCGATGCGATCATCGTGTCGACGGTGACGTACCACGCGGACGTGGACAGGTGACACCCACGGGTTTGGTGCCTCGCTTCGCCATCTGTGCCGGCGCTGGGGTACCGAGGGGCGACGACCGGCCACCTGCTATCGCCGCGCCGCCTTCCAGATCGCCATGGGATTCGGGGGGAGGTTGCCATCGTGGACGCATCGGGCATCCAGCACCGCGCCGCGGCACTGGTCGTGCCGCCGATGGAGCCACATTGCCTGCCGACCGTCCCGGACGTGCTGACCTACTTCGTCGAGCCACAGTGCGTGTTCGCCGACCGGTTGCGTGAGCGCCATGGAACTGGCGTCGCCGCAGCCCCCGAACTGCGCGACCTGCGCCAGGATGACGTCCGCGGCTGGTGCAGGTGCTGACTGCGTTGAGCGACCGAAGTGCGCCGTTGCCGAGTCTCGCCGCGGACGTCGGCTCTCACCTCAGAGCCTGCGCGCTGGCCCGGCATCAGTTGGGCATGCCGCTGGCGCGCTGGCGGGTCTGGACTCGGCTGCGTCGCGCGACCGAGGCGCTGCAGGCGGGTC